>CANHUK010000183.1 GCA_947463755.1 Chitinophagaceae bacterium | reverse complement strand
TTTACATCTGCTTTGCTGATGAGTCCAAGTTTCAGGAATTGCTTCGTCGCCTCATCTCCGACCATATCATGATACGCCAGGATCGTGATGCCCGGCTTGAGGATCGATTTGCAATGATTATGGATCGCCAGGCAAGCATTATATACATCCTTCTGACGCTTGGTGAATTTTCCGTTCACCGGTACCGTTCGGGTCAGGTCCGCGGCATATCCTCCGTATTCCGCCCCAAAATCCATCAGCACCAGCTCACCATCCAGGCAGGCCTGGTTGTTCGAGACATAGTGCAGTGTCCTGGCCCTGTCGCCGCTGGCGATGATCGAGCCATAGGCCGGTCCGGCCGACTTGTTCATCAGGAACTCATGGATGATCTCCGCCTCGATCTCGTTCTCATACACGCCCGGACGGATGAACCCGAGCAATCGACGAAAGGCTTTTTCCGTGATATCGCAGGCATGCTGCATCACTTCCACTTCCAGTTTGGATTTAATGGCACGCAGATCCTTCAGGATCCGGGCCGAACGATCATACTGATGGAGGGGATAGCGCATCCGCATTTCCTGAGCATAGCGATAATCACGTACAGGTACGAGGTTCGCCTTGCGGTCGTTCTCGTTGGTATTGAGATAGATCGTCTCCGCCAGATGTATCCAGGGCTGCAACAGTCCGTCCAGACTATCCAGCCACACGATCGTCTGGATGCCGGACAGGGCAGTGGCCTCTTCCTTGCGATGCCGCCGTCCATCCCATTTTTCCTTCAGTTCGTTGGGTCTGACCAACACCAGCACCTCGCGGTATTTCGGATCCGGATTGTCCGGAAAGAGTACCAGCATGGTATCCTCCTGAATGATACCTGTCAGCCAGTAGAGATCGGAATTCTGACGGAAGCCGTAGAGTGCATCACCATTCACCGGCAACTCGTCATTGCTGTTGAAGATGGCGATGCTGTTGCGTTTCATCCGCTTGACGAAGCGGGCGCGGTTCTGGACGAAGATGGCCGGATTGACGGAAGCCTGGCGCATGCGTATGATTGTTTAATCGATGAACGAAATGGTCGGATCGCCTGAATGTACAGCCTCTCCCCGCTTTCCAAGCCGATGGCTCAGAAAAGGCCGTAGAGCTGGGAGTCGATCTTTTGAATGATATACCCAAAGTCCTCTTCGTGCTCGGCGAACTTATTCTTATCGACATTCACGATGAGCAACGGACCCTCCTTGTAGGACTCGATCCACTTATTGTAGTACTCATTCAGCCGCTTGAGATAATCGAGCCGGATATTCTCCTCATACTCCCGGCCCCGCTTCTGTATCTGCCCCACCAGCGTGGGTACGGATGCCTGAAGATAGATCAGAAGATCGGGCGGCTGCACCATCTGGCGCAGGGTCTGGAAGAAGTCGTAATAATTTTCATAGTCCCGCTTGCTCATCAGGCCCATCTCGTGGAGGTTGGGCGCGAAGATGTTCGCATCTTCATAGATGGTCCGGTCTTGTATCACCGTTTCGGTACCCCTTGATATCTCGAGCAACTGCGTCAGCCGGCTGTTGAGGAAATATATCTGGAGATTGAAGCTCCAGCGGGGCATATCTTCATAAAAATCGAAGAGATACGGATTCTGGTCCACATCCTCGAAATGCGGGATCCACCGGTAATGCTTGCTCAACATCTCGGTGAGGGTGGTCTTACCGGCGCCAATGTTCCCGGCGACGGCGATGTGCTTTGGTTTTTTGACTGTGGACATGTTGTGGGCGTTTGTACGGACGGGCATACTGACATCCGTGCGTAAGCACAGTGGCAGGCGATCTGCCCGAACTTACCGAAAAAAATTAATAATAGCGCAGACCCATTACTTCCCGGGCGAGGCGCATCGTCTCCCGGGCGCTTGCACGTGCCTTTTCGGCCCCCAGCTCCATGACCTGCTGCAGATAGCCATGATCGGTCCGGATCGCTTCTGCCTTCTCCCGGACAGGGGCGATGAATCGGATCATATCCTCCGCCAACTGCTTCTTCATATCGCCGTAGCGGATGGAGCAGCCATTGTAGGCCGTCTCGAAATGGGCGACCACATCCTCGGCACTCACCAGGCGCATGAGCAGAAACAGATTGGCGATATAATCCGGCATCGGAGTGTTCGGCTCGGCCGGTCCCTGATCAGTCTTCGCCTTCATGACCTTCTTTCGGATCAGGTCATCGTCATCCGCCAGGTAAAGCGTCGCCAGCTGGTTTTCGCTTTTGCTCATCTTGCCCGTACCATCCAGGCTGGGGACTTTGACCAGTTCTTCTCCATAATTAAAAGCCCTTGGTTCGGGAAACACTTCTCCGTACCGGTGATTGAAGCGCTGCGCGAAATTCCGGGCCATTTCAAGATGCTGTTCCTGATCCTTCCCGACCGGCACCAGCAGCGCCCGATGGAGCAAGATATCTGCCGCCTGCAGGACCGGATAGGTCAGCAGACCGGCATTGATATTATCCGGCTGCAATCTGGCCTTGTCCTTGAAGGTGGTCGTCTTTTCGAGTTCCCCCTTGTAGGCGAGCATGTTCAGATATAAATATAATTCGGTCGTCTCCGGCACATGACTCTGGCAGTACAGGGCGACCTTTTCGGGATCCAGTCCGCAGGCGATGTTTTCGGCCAGCACCCGGTGTACATGGCCTTTTAGGGCCGCGGTGTCCGGATGGGTGGTCAGCGAATGCAGGTCCGCCACCATGAAGTAGCAGGTATATTCCTCCTGCATGCGGACGTAGTTTCTGAGGGCGCCGAAATAGTTACCCAGATGCAGGAAGCCGGTCGGCCTGATCCCGCTCATGACAATGGAAGACGTATGGGACATAGCCCGCAAAGATAAGATTCAAACATTAGGGAAGACATACCGAAAAGGGAGCAAAAACAGCAGGCCCAGGTCGCGGCAGGTGCGGAACGACAGCCGATTGCATTTTCACGGATCGCGGCAGTCAACGGCAAAATAAGCCCTTGGGGAAGGCCATATTCCGCTAATTTTGTACCCATGGAAGTGACGGAAGCACTGATCGACAAGTTGTCGAAACTGGCCAGGCTGAGCTTCAACGAGCAGGAGAAGGCCGATATCAGATCGGATCTCGAACGCATGATCGGCTTTGTGGACCAACTTCAGGCCCTTGACCTGACGGGCGTCGAGCCGCTGATGCACATGAGCGAAGATGAAAATGTCTGGCGAAATGATATCGTCCGGGGAGAGATCCCGCGCCAGGAGGCCCTGTCCAATGCCCCCGCCCACGATGAGCAATTCTTTACGGTGCCAAAAGTGATCCAGAAATAACAGGGGCGTCAACCCTCCCTTTCCACCCCCCAACCGCCGCATACATGCAATCCGTCATACATCTTCAGGATATCCGAAAGAGCTATTTCATGGGACGCCAGGAACTGGAAGTCCTGAAAGGGATCACGATCGACATCGATCGGAATGAATACGTAGCGCTGATGGGACCCTCGGGGTCCGGGAAAAGTACGCTGATGAATATCCTGGGCTGCCTTGATTCCCCGACTGCAGGCACCTATATCCTGAACGGACATGACGTGAGCACCATGCCCGACAATGAGCTTGCGGATATCCGGAATAAGGAGATCGGCTTCGTGTTCCAACAGTTCAACCTCCTGCCGCGACTGACCGCACTCGAGAACGTGGCCCTGCCATTGGTATATGCCGGCATCCCCAAACGCCAGCGCAACGAAATGGCCATGGAAGTCCTCCGGAAGGTGGACCTCACCGATCGCAGTCACCATCGTCCGAATGAAATGTCCGGTGGACAGTGCCAGCGGGTGGCCATTGCGCGCGCGCTGGTCAACAACCCCTCCATCATCCTGGCCGATGAACCCACCGGAAACCTCGATTCCAAGACTTCCCACGAGATCATGGACATCTTCAACAAGATCCATGCAGATGGAAATTCTGTGGTGCTCGTCACACACGAAGATGACATCTCAAAATTTGCACACCGGATCATCCGGCTGAGGGATGGTATTTTGGAAAGTGACCGGCTGAACGAAACCATCAGTACCATCGGAGCCTGATACGCCGGGGAGCATTCGATCACTTTAGCGGATATTGGAGAGATCCCGCGAACAATTCGGGCGCTATATCATTATTGGTGGATATGTCTTTTAAAATTTACACGAAGACGGGCGACAGGGGCACCACGTCCCTGATCGGAGGAACCAAGGTTCCGAAATCTCATCTTCGCATCGAAGCTTACGGAACCATCGACGAATTGAACAGCCACATCGGCCTGTGCAGGGATATCATCACAGACGAACCTTGCCGGGAGATGCTGAAGGAGATCCAGGACAGGCTCTTCACCATTGGTTCGTGTCTGGCCTGTGACCCTGAAAAAGAAACAGGACTCCTCATACCTGATGTCAAAGAATCGGATATTAACCTGCTTGAATCCGAGATCGACCGCATGAGCGAAGCCACCCCGCCCATGAAATCATTCGTACTGCCCGGAGGTCACCCGACCGTGTCTCAGCTTCACATCGCCAGATGCGTTTGCCGCCGGGCGGAAAGGTGCTGTGTTCGCCTGCAGATGGAGGAAATGCCCATCGAATCGATCCTCATCAAATATGTGAACCGACTGAGCGATTACCTCTTCATGCTATCCCGGTATATGACCGTGTTGCTTGAAGCGGAGGAGATCCCCTGGAAGCCCAGGGTTTGAATACGACGTACTTTTTTCACGCTCCAATCATTGCATTCCATCGCACCCTTGCGGTAAGGCCTTAGCTGTGAAGGACGGGCACATTGACCGTTGAATGTTACTCAATGACCAGACCATCGCGCATGTGCACGACACGATCGCTCATGGACGCGAGTTCCTCATTATGGGTGACGACCAGGAATGTCTGTCCCAGTTCATCACGCAACTGAAAGAACAACCGGTGCAAGTCCCGGGCGTTTTCGGAATCAAGGTTGCCGGTGGGCTCATCGGCGAAGATGATGCGGGGCCTGTTCAACAACGCACGGGCCACCGCCACCC
>CANHUK010000182.1 GCA_947463755.1 Chitinophagaceae bacterium | reverse complement strand
CATGAAGTGTACCCTCATTCATAGGAAACTTTTAGCGGCAGCCCTCAGCGGCTGCCTTTTCTTTGCGTCCTGTTCGAATGACATGGACAAGGTCAATGCATTCTTCCAACAGAAGACAGGTGTTGACGAGGCAGTGGACATGGAAAGTTATATGAGCCAGGGAGGACGCATGAAGGCGAGGCTCAGATCTCCGCTGATGCTCAGGTATCAGGATACCCTGCCCCGGATGGAATTTCCTAAATCCCTGCATGTCGATTTCTTCGACTCTACGATGCAGGTGCAAAGCCAGGTCGATGCCAGATTTGCCCGCTATCTGGAAGCGCAGAACCGGATTCTGCTCAAGGACAGTGTGCGCGTCTTCAATTTGCAGGGAGACACGTTGTTCTGTCAGGAGTTGTGGTGGGAACAAAATGCGATGGAATTCCATACGGACAAGCCTGTCCGCATCCATCGTCCGGGTATGATCATCAACGGGGTCGGCCTGAAGGCGCCCCAGGATTTCAAGACCTTCACGATCTTCAGCATCACCAACAGCATCCTCAGGGTTCAGGATGGCGGACTGGATGCACCGGCCGATAGTGCGGGTGCCATAACGGCTCCTGCCAAACCGGCACAGTAAGAATTTCAATGACCGGAATCGAACAGGTTCTCGTCCGCTATGTTTAATTTCGGAAGATCAACCATATACAAATAATCGACGATGGAATACAGGTACATGGGCCGAACCGGCCTTCAATTGAGTGTCCTTTCTTACGGCAGCTGGGTGACATTCCACAAACAGATCGAAGACAATACGGCCGATAGGCTGATGGGGCTTGCCTATGACGCAGGCATCAACTTTTTCGACAATGCGGAAGGGTATGCATACGGACAGAGTGAACTGATGATGGGCCGTGTGCTGAAGGCAAAGAACTGGGACCGCAGCTCCTATATCGTATCGAGTAAGGTGTATTTTGGGTGGCGCGATCCGAATAAACCCAACCAGACCGGCCTGAGCCGGAAGCATGTCTTCGAGGCCTGCCATGAGGCGCTAGAGCGACTGCAGCTCGACTATCTCGACCTTTTCTTCTGCCATCGCCCGGATCCGAATGTGCCGATCGAAGAGGTGGTATGGACGATGCACAACCTGATCCAGCAGGGCAAGGTCCTCTATTGGGGTACCAGTCAGTGGAGCGGTGCCGAGATCATGGAAGCACATCGCGTGGCACAGCAGTATGGATTGATCGGACCGGTGATGGAGCAGCCACAATACAATATGTTCGAACGTTACAAAGTGGAACTGGATTATAAGCCGGTGTACCAGAATGTCGGGCTGGGCACGACGATCTGGAGTCCGCTCGCTGCCGGATTCCTGACCGGAAAATATCTGGAGGGTATCCCTTCAGATTCACGGCTGGCGATCGAGGGCTTCGACTGGCTGAAAAACCGCTGGCTCCAGGAGCAAAAGATCGAAAAACTGAAGAAGTTGATGGCGCTATCCAACGAACTTGGTGTTTCGATGGCTTCACTGGCCATTGCCTGGACGATCCGGAACCCTCAGGTGACCACAGCCATCCTCGGCGCGACGAAAGAAGGCCAGTTGACGGAGAACCTGAAGGCGCTGGATGTCTTGCCCCTGCTCACCCCGGACGTGATGAACAGGATCGAGAACATCCTGCAGAACAAGCCGCATATGGATCTCTCCTGATATCGGCTGACATCAGCAATAACCATACATTTCAAACAAGTAATATGACATTCAAGGGTCGTACCGCCTTCATCACCGGCGCAAGCCGGGGCATTGGCAGAGCCATTGCATTGAAACTCGCATCTGAAGGTGCAAACATCGTCATAGCGGCGAAATCAGTGGAGGAAAATCCAAAACTGGGCGGTACGATCCATTCTGTCGCCGCAGAGGTGGAAGCCAGAGGATCCGGCGCATTGGCCGTAGCCTGCGACATCCGCTTCGAAGATCAGGTGCAGTCGGCCGTCGATCAGGCGGTCGCCGCCTTCGGCGGGATCGACATCCTGGTGAATAATGCCTCCGCCATCTCGCTCACACGTACGGAACAGACCGAACCCAAGCGTTACGACCTGATGCACGACATCAACGTACGTGGTACGTTCATGGTCAGCCGGGCCTGTATCCCGCAGCTCCGGAAGGGTACGAACCCACACATCCTCAACCTCTCCCCTCCGCTGAATCTGGATCCGAAATGGTTCGGTAACCACCTGGCGTACACGATGAGCAAGTACAGCATGACAATGGTAGCTCTCGGGCTGGCGGAAGAGTTGAAGAAGGATCGCATCGCCGCCAACACACTTTGGCCGAAAACGACCATCGCCACGGCCGCCGTTCAGAACCTGCTCGGCGGGGAGATGCTGATGAAGATGAGCCGTACACCGGAGATCATTGCTGACGCCGCCTTTCACATCCTCAAGCGCCCTTCAGGCAACTGCACGGGTAAGTTCTTCATCGATGAGGATGTGCTGGCAGAGGAGGGAATCACTGATCTCTCAGGGTATTCCGTTGTTCCGGGTGCTATGCTTTATCCGGACCTTTTTCTCTGAAGCGTTTTTACAGTTGCTCCGTGCGGCGTCGATTGCCGATGACGCCCTGAAACCTGCATACGGGGTTCAGGTGGTAGCGAATGCCATCTTTGGTTATGTATGAAACCCGGATGTAGGTGTCTTCCGGCAGGATGGTGAGCGAGATCTCATGGGTACTGTCTGCCCGCCATCTGACCTTTCCGCCCTGACCCGTCACCACCGGTTCCCGGACGGTTTCGCTGAACCGGACTTGGAAGCGGGCCCCTTCAGCGGAAACCGAAAGCAAGGCAGGCGTTGCCGCCTTCAGCATAGCGATCTTTTCAGCAAAATTCATGGTGGTATCCTGCGGGATCTGCATGCCGATCGTACGCCCCTCGCGAAGGGATCGAAGGGCCTGATCACGGGTCCGATCTGGCGCGTGGATCAGCGTTGCGAATTTCCCGACGGCCCGTCGGTTACCGGCATTATGTGTGTCATCATTGCCGACAATGAATACCATGTGTCCGTTGGACAGGGCCGTATCCCAGTAATGGAAGGCATTCTCATAAGAATTGATCACTTCCATGCAGTCGTCGTTGTACAGGAATTTGAGGTCTGTCGTATTATAGCCGATGCGCATGGCCGGGTGGTTGACCACAACCACGTTATCGCTGTCGGCCGACAGCAGATCGAGCATGTGCTGTCGGTTCGCCAGGGTTTGTGGGAACAGATAATCCTTCCAGACAGAACGCTCACTACCGACCACCAGCTGGTGGGCCTTCGGCAGGTTCAGTCCGTGTTCATAAGCCGTGATGTAATTCGGGGCGCCCTTTCCGTAGTCGCTGATCTTTTGGTATTCAGAGATCAGGTGAAATCCGTAACCCATCGAATCATAGGCTTCATGGACATCCTGTGCATCGCCCTTGCCGTTGGTGAGGCCGAACCATGAGCTGGTATGGGCATGCATATTGGCCATCGTCCATCCTGAAGGGTTATAATCCTGGTATGGATTATAGAAAGCCTCTCCCTTGAATGGCCCTGGTGACTCGAACCTGTAATCCGGACAGAGGATGTACTGATCGATCAGCAGCCAGGCGAGGAGACCCGGAAACAGGAAAAACAGCGCCCTTTTCAGCATGGGATGGGTTGATGCTGCAAAGGTACGAAGATCGGCAGGGGCTTGGCCTCCGATCCCGATCCGGAGATGCGATTTAACATCCCCTGCGCTTAGCGGCGTGCCAGCTTCTGATATGCTTCGATCACCCGCGCCCAGGCGTTGTCCGGGGTTTTCCCGGGCGTGGAACCCTCAGCCAGGGCGCGAACCCAGGTAAAGGCTTCTGTGTGCTGCGGATGTCGTGCCTCCTGAGTTTTCATCCAGGCATTCCAGTCGAAGTTGTTGCCGGAGGCTTCGGCGGCCCACTTGACCACGAGGTGGTTCACCGGCTGGAAATTTGCGATGGTATTCTGCACTTCGGGTTTGAAGTCAAGGATGCGGGTGCGCAGTTGTGCTGCTTCTGAGGTCCGTCCGAGATCTTTCTGGCAGACAGAGGTGAGATATTGTTCGAGGCGGCTGTCGATGTCTGCGTCGTAAGGTTTTCCGACTCCGAGATGTTCGGGCCACTCTCCTGCCGCATTGATGAATGCCAGTGCTTCTTTCGGTCGTTTCCGGCCGAGGGCGTCGATGGCCTGCATCATCTTTGCTTCCCAGTACAGGGCGCGGCCTTCGGTCGCTCCTTCGAAGGGGATGATGTTCATCTTCGCAAGCCTGGCATCACATTCGCGGTAACGCTTGTTGAGCAGGAGGGTCTTGGCATGGAGCATGTCCATGATGTAGGAGGGTTTCCCTGTCGTTGCATAGGCCTCAGTTACGGCCAGGGCGCGGGCAGCATCTCCCTGTATGATATGGTGCTGCGCCAGCATCTTCGGATAGCGCCACTCAGCCGGATCGAGTGACATGGCCCGACGGAGGTCCTGTTCAGCAGCGGCCGCATCACGCTTATGCCATTGCGCGCGCAGGGCATAGAAGGGTGCATAGTCGGGGCGATCTGCGAGGGATTTCACCAGGGTCACTGCTTCGGAGAACTGCAGTTTATCGTGAAGAAGCAGGGCCAGGTAGTATGTGGGTTTCCAATCTGTGCTATTGCTGGCGGCCCAGCGTAGCACAGGGATGAGTTCTGTACGGAAAGGGAAGACCATCGCGGGAGATAAGGCTTCGAGTCGGGTCAGTGCCCCCGACTTTTTTGCCGGATCATTGCGGTCGAGCCAGGCCAGCCATACGACGGCCTGCGGGTTTGCGTTCAGCGTCGAGAGCAACGCTCGGCCCTGTGCTTCCTCTCCGACACTCAGGTAGAAGGCGGCCAGTTCGAGGATACTCTCATCCGGTAGTTCGCCCTGCAGACGGAGGACGGATTCCTGCCTCCCGGGTGCTGACAGGGAACGCTCCCACATCGCAAAGGGGTCCAGCGGCTGTGCGGCTTCGATGCGATCGAGCTCGGCTTTT
>CANHUK010000181.1 GCA_947463755.1 Chitinophagaceae bacterium | reverse complement strand
TATCTGGTTGCTGGGTGGACAGAGCAATATGGAAATGGATCTGGATCGGATCTACAATGGTGATCTGTAAGTGGCGTCTGCCAACTTCAATGCCATTCGCTTAATGACCATTCCGAGGCAGACGGGTATTCGTCCCACTAAAAACTTCAAGCCGATCAATGAATATGATGATTGGTTGGGTCGTTATGATCAGAAAGGAGAATGGTTCATCTGCAACAGTCAAACCGTGAAGACTTTTTCCGGCATTGGTTATATTTTCGGCCGGCGACTGCACATGGCTTCGCAGGTTCCGATCGGACTGATCGACGCTTCATTGGGTGGAACTACGCTGGAGGCATGGCTTCCACCCTCAACCTGGACAGCATCTGAAGAAAATAAGCAGATCCTGGTGGAGTGGGACCGTAAAGCCGCCGCATACGATCCGATCACCAATCTCGCTAAAAAGGTGGAACAATGGGAGATCAGAACGAAGGAACGTAAGTCACAGGGACTGGAACCCATGCCGAAACCCCTGAAGGCTGATGAGTCACCTCATGCCAACCGGAATTTTCCTGCCGCCTCATTCAACGGCATGATCTACCCTGTCGCAGGATTATCGCTGAAGGGCATCATATTTCATCAGGGGTATAACAATGCGCTGAGCAATGATGCGCGACCGGTACTTTACGCAAAAAATATGTGCCTGCTCATCACATCCTGGAGGCAACTCTTTCGGGATAATGACCTGCCATTTGGCATCATTGAGCTCAGCGCCGGAGGCACCCCGCAGACAACAGATAACCTTGAGATTCAGATGACCGATGCCGCTCCTTTCATCCGTGAGGCGCAATTTTTAGCATATCAGCAACTGAAGCACGTAGGCATTGCCGCTGCTTACGATCAGCAGGAAAATTGGTTCCACCCGAGGAAAAAGATCGAACCGGCTGAACGCATGGCCCGCTGGGCACTTGACCAGTATTACAACATCCCCCTTGGGTGGATGCCGGCCAGTCTGGTTCGTATGGAGGTTAGATCAGACTCCGTTCTCCTTTATTTTGATCGGGAGATAAAAACTCATGACGATAGAGACTTTGAAGGCTTCACCATCTCGGGGGGAGATCGTCATTTTTTCCCCGCTGTGGCTGATTATTTCAAGCACAAGCGGGGAACGGCTGCGCAAGATTCGCTGGATAAGAAGATACTTGTGCTGCGATCAGCCATGGTATCGAAGCCTCTGCATGCCCGATATGCCTGGGCCAGAAATCCACTGGGTAATGCCGTCAGTGCATCCATCAGAGAACGGGTGATACCCGTCCCTTCGTTCCGGACAGATCCGTGGAACTATCCGGAAGCACCGGTGGTGGAAACAGCATTCGCCGCATACAGAAAAATATTCGCAGCATACAAGCAGGCTGCGGCGGATCAGGTTTTGACCCGAAAGAAACTCGAGCAATCAAGGTCCGCTGGTAACGTCACCCCCAACACATCAAATTGATCAATATGAATAAGAGAGCATTCCTCAAGCATTCCGCACTGGCCGGCATGGGATCGGTCCTCGGCATGGATTCATTTGCAGCGGCTTTTCAGCGCGTGAAGAATATCGAGGCGGACCTGTTGGCCAGGGATGATAAATTCTGGCAGGGTATAAGAAATCAATACCTCCTGAAACCGGATTATATCAACCTGGAAAATGGATATTACAATTTCATCCCCCAGCCATTGCTGGAAAAATATATTGAACACATCCGGCATATCAATTTCCACGGCTCATGGTATATGCGGAATTATTCAGTATTGGACAAAGCCTCTGTGGTGGAAAAACTCGCACCGGTGGTCGGATGTGCGCCTTCAGAACTTGCCATCACGCGGAATACCACGGAATCCCTGGATATCGTCATCGCCGGAAAGCACTGGACGTCGGGTGATGAGATCATCATGGCAGAACAGGAGTATGGGACGATCATCGCGGCCATCCGACATGTGGCTGACCGGTATGGTGTACAACACAAGATGATATCGGTACCCAACCTGCCTGCTTCCGACGAGGAGATCGTTGATCTGTATCGTAAGGCCATCACCCCTAAGACGAAACTGATCCTGATTTCTCATATCATCAACATCACGGGACAAATTCTACCCATCCGTAAAGTTTGTGATATGGCCCATCAATTCGGTGTGGAAGTACTGGTAGATGGTGCACATGCCATAGGGCATTTCAAATTCAAGATGACCGACCTGAATTGTGATTATTACGGCAGTTCGCTCCATAAATGGCTCAGTGCACCCTTGGGTTCCGGTATGCTTTATGTCAGCAAGGAAAAAATGCCCGGCATCTGGCCGCTCATCATTGGTGGGGATAAAGATCCATTTAAGATGCAACGGATCACGCATATGGGTACGCATCCCGCATATACCACGCTGACGATCGCAGATGCCATTGATTATTACCAGCTGATCGGTCCGGAGCGAAAGGAAGCGCGGCTCCGTTACCTGCAGCAATACTGGACAAGTAAAGTGCGAAAACTCCCCAACATCCTGCTCAATACCCCTGAAGATCCTGCACGTTCCTGCGGGATCGCCAACGTCGGTATCAAGGGAATCCCACCGAGGGATCTCGCCACGCGACTGATGGATGAATATAAAATATTCACCGTAGGTATTGATGGCGCCAATGTATTCGGATGCAGGATCACGCCTAATATTTATACTACTACTGCGGAGCTGGATGTGCTGATCGGAGCCTTGAAAAAGATGTCTGCCTGATCGATCTTTTTTTTCGATCTGTCAACATACGAAGAATGGATCCCAGACAGGATCTATTCGGTCAGTTCAATCCCGGCTGCTGAGGATCACGGATCATTATAGTTATAATCATCTTACAGGTCTCTAATATGTATCATCTTCGATCGAGTGTTACGCTGATATGCCTGCTCGTCATATGTTCAGGAATCATCACAAGTTTTATTGATCCCGTATCCAAAGCTAAAAGTAAGGCACCGAATATCATATTTATTCTGACCGATGATCAGCGGTGGGATGCCCTGGGATATGCCGGAAATAACATCATTCATACGCCTCACCTAGATCAACTCGCAAGCGAAGGGCTGTACTTCAAAAATGCCTTCGCAACCACCCCGATCTGTGCCGCCAGCCGGGCAACATTATTCACCGGATTGTATGAAAGGACCCATGACTACACTTTCGGGAAGCTCCCATTGTCGAATGCATACATGATGGAAAGTTATCCTTACTTACTCAAGCAGGCCGGCTATCAAACGGGATGTGTCGGAAAGTTTGGGGTAAAAGTGAATCAGGGCATAGAGGATTCCATGTTTCATTATGTGAAGAAAACTGCATGGCCTTATATCAAAAAGATCAATGGTCAAACCATTCATCTGGCTGACATCAATGGTAATCATGCCATCAACTTCATCAAGGAAAACAGCGGTAAACCATTCTGCCTCTCTCTTTCGTTCTGGTCACCTCATGCCGATGATGATTCCAAAGAACAATATTTCTGGCCTTCTTATTGTGACAGTTTATATACCAATGTAAGGATCCCGCTACCTGCTACCGCCAAGCCTGAATTCTTTGAAGCACTTCCAGACTTCCTGAAAAAGACCATGAATCGGGAACGCTGGTACTGGCGTTTTGATTCCACCGAAAAGTATCAGCAAATGGTCAAAGGTTACTACCGCATGATCAGTGGCGTGGATAGTGTCATCGGCAGGATCCGGTCAGCCCTGGACGACCAGGGTATTGCAGACAATACCATCATCGTTTTCCTGGGCGACAATGGTTATTTCCTGGGCGACAGAGGTTATGCGGATAAATGGCTGATGTACGAACAGTCCATCAGGGTCCCCATGATCATTTATGATCCGAGACAGCCCGCATCCAGGAGACGCAGAACGATAGATGATTATGTATTGAACGTCGATGTCACGCCCACCATCCTGCAGCTGGCCAATGTATCCATTCCCAAACGTTATCAGGGCGTCAGTTTGACCGGATTCATCAACGGAAAACCGGAGCGCTGGCGTAATTCCATCTTCTGTGAGCACAGGCTGGAGGGAAATCCTGCCCTGTTAAAAACAGAGTGTTTCAGGGACAAGCAGTGGAAATTCATTCGTTATGAAGATCACCCTGATTTTTTTGAACTCTACAACCTGAAGGATGATCCTGATGAAACGAAAAATCTCGCGTTGGATAAGAAGTATGATCGTATGTTGACCATGTATCGCACAAAGTGCGACTCCATTGCACGGGATCTTTTATCGGCAAGGGTCAGCCCCCTTCATTAATATCATTTCATCGTCACACTGAATTGATAACTTCCGGATTTCAATTCAAATACGGAGTGGTCCATTTCCATTCCGATATGCCTGATATCCTTATGGTTACTGAGTGACAGCCCATTTTCTTTGATCTGATCTAATGCTGCGGGAATATGGATCCGGGCGGTCATGTTCACAGGTATCTCTACATTCATGGTCAGCACCTGACCATTCAATGTCCAATTGCATGACACATTTCCTAACACCGATCTGTAGGTCGTATTCGCCCATTGCAGTTGTTTTACATAAGGCTTGATGACTACATCATTGAAGCCTGCGGCATCCTCACTCGGTCTGATCCCGCCTACGTATTTGTAAAACCATTCACTGATGGAGCCAAACATGGGGTGGTTATGTGAATACACATTGTCACTGAAGGCCCACACCTCCCAGAGTGTGGTGGCGCCATTGTCGATCATGTATCCCCAGCCGGGATAGGTCTTATGCGAGGCCATGCGCCAGGCAATATCCATGTTGCCTGTTTCGCCCAATACATTCAGTAGCAGTTTGGTGCCGAAAATACCTGCGGTTATGTGATCGTCTTTTTTCCGGAGTTGCTGCAACATGATGTCGAGTACTTTATCATTCATGCCTTCCGGGGTGAGTCCGAAATACAGGGCATAAGCTTGCGCGGCAGCAGTCCCAATGCCCATTTTACCATCCGGAGTTTTGGAGAAATGACGCTGGAAGGTTTGCGCAATGCTATCCTTTAGGGTGTGATAGTAT
>CANHUK010000180.1 GCA_947463755.1 Chitinophagaceae bacterium | reverse complement strand
CCAAGAGTTTGGAGCTCTCCAAGAGTCTGGAGCTCTCCAAGAGTTTGGAGCTCTCCAAGAGTTTGGAACTCTCCAAGAGTTTGGAGCTCTCCAAGAGTTTTGGAGCTCTCCAAGAGTTTTGGAGCTCTCCAAGAGTTTGGAGCTCTCCAAGAGTCTGGAACTCTCCAAGAGTCTGGAACTCTCCAAGAGTTTGGAGCTCTCCAAGAGTCTGGAGCTCTCCAAGAGTTTGGAACTCTCCAAGAGTTTGGAACTCTCCAAGAGTTTTGGGGCGAGTATACCATTGAAATGATCTATGGGTTCTACCCAATTCCTGCTTTTTTATTACCTTTGCGCCCACAAAGGCGGGAAATACTGCCGTTGAGTCACCCCTCAGAAAATCCGAACGATCATATGGCCGGACAGTTAAAGGAAGTCAGGAGCAGGATAAAATCCGTTCAGTCGACCCAGCAGATCACCAAGGCGATGAAGATGGTGAGTGCCGCAAAGCTCCGCAGGGCGCAGGATTCCATCATCCAGATGCGTCCGTATGCCCGCAAGCTTCAGGATATGCTCAGCAACATTGTCAGTGGTGTTGACGGTGGAGATTCGGGCATGAAACTGGCAGAAGACAGGGGTTCGGAAAAGGTACTGTTCATTGTCATTACGAGTGATCGTGGACTTTGTGGTGCTTACAATGCCAACATCCAGAAGCTTGCCAAGGCTACGATCGATGACAAATACGCTGACCAGCATCGCAAGGGTAATGTCACGATCTGGAGTATCGGTAAGAAAGGCGCCGAGTATTTCCAGAAGCGCGGCTACAAAGTAGATACCACCTATAAGGATATTTTTTTGCAGCTTTCCTTCGCCGGTGTACAGGCCTGCGCCCAGGCCGCTGTGCAAGCCTTTACGCAAAAGCAGTTTGACATCGTAGAGATCGTCTACAGTGAGTTCCAGAATGCCGCCACCCAGCGTTTTTCTGTTGAACGATTTCTCCCGATCCCCAAGGCGGTACCGGCACCGGGTGCGAAGTCACGTAAGGCCGACTTCATTTTCGAGCCGGAAAAAAATGCCCTGATCGCAGAACTCATGCCCAAGATCCTTAACACGCAGCTCTACAAGGCGGTGCTCGACGCTAATGCTTCCGAGCATGGCGCCCGGATGACGGCCATGGACAAGGCATCAGAAAACGCAAACGAACTGCTCAAATCCCTGCGCATCACTTACAACAGCGCCCGTCAGGCTGCGATCACGACCGAACTTTCGGAGATCGTGAGCGGAGCCGCGGCACTGCAAGGCTGATCGCATCACCGAACCCAACGCCATCACTGCCGATCGCAATGCCCCTGCCATGGATATCTCGAATCTCATCACCCATATCGAGGCACTGATCTTCGCCAGTGAAAAGCCCCTCACGTCCCTCGACGTGGTGGAGCTGATCAATAATGCGTTCGGATTTCTGGAAGACAAGATCACCCTCGACCAGGTGGAAAGTGCCATTGAGGGCATACAGGAAAAGTATGGGTCTGATTTTTACCCCTTTGAATTACGACAAAGTGGAGGTGGTTGGCAGTTCCTGACCAAACGGGCATACCATAAGACCATTGCTCAGCTCAACGGAGATAAATTCCTCAAAAGGCTCTCCACTGCAGCGATGGAAACCCTGGCGATCATTGCCTACAAGCAACCCATCACCAAGTCGGAAGTTGAGACCATTCGTGGCGTCAGCTCAGATTACAGCATCCAGAAACTCCTCGAGAAGGAGCTCATCATCATCAAGGGACGGCATGAACATTACCCTGGTAAGCCGTTGGTTTACGGAACATCCCGTCAATTTATGGATTATTTCGGGTTGAATGATCCGAACCAGTTGCCCAAGATCGATGAGGTTTTGGCAGAGCAGTTCGTGGAACCTACCCTTGTCAATGCCGACCACTTCGAGTTCGAACCCGGCGAGATGCTGTCGCACGACCCAGTGACGGCCGACATCCTGGAAACGGAGATCGCCTCAGACCAGCCAGCGGCGGCTCCTTTGTTTGACGCGTCCGGTGAAACTGATCCGTATATTTTATCCGATTCGCCCGAAGAATCTCCGGAGGATACGGACATATACAAACCTGCGTCTGATGATGACGCCCATACCGGAGCAAAGGAATGATACCCGGCTCCGACATCCGTTCGGCCGATTTCTGCAGACCTGACAACCCAGTTATCTTCACAAACCACCAGCATGTCCAAACAAGCGCCCACCCTTAGCGGCCACGAACTTGCGGAGATCGCCCGGAACTTCGGTACTCCCGTCTATGTGTATCACGCCGAGCGCATTGCATGGCAATTTAAACGGCTGCAATCGGCATTTTCGAAGACCCGGGCGAGGTTCTTCTACGCCTGCAAATCCCTGACAAACATCAACATCCTGCGATACGTTCATCAGTTGGGGGCTGGGTTAGACTGCGTCAGCATCAACGAAGTGATGCTGGGCATGCGTGCGGGATTTACGCCGGAGAATATCATCTTTACACCTAACTGTGTCGACCTGGATGAATATGTAGCTGCCAAGGAGCTGGGTGTTCATATCAATATCGATAACATCTCGATCCTGGAGCAGTTCGGTAACCGATTTGGTAACAGTTATCCGGTCTGCATCCGCCTCAATCCGCACATCATGGCCGGCGGGAATTTCAAGATCTCCACCGGGCATGTGGATAGCAAGTTTGGCATTTCCATACATCAGATCAGGCACATCGAGCGTGTCGTTAAGTCCACCGGCATTGTTGTGCGGGGAATACACATGCACACCGGTAGCGAGATCAAGGATGTGGGAGTCTTCCTCGAAGGACTTGAGGTCATGTTGCAGATGGCCGGGCATTTTCCAGACCTGACATTCATCGACCTGGGTAGCGGATTCAAGGTTCCTTACAAGGCCGATGATCCGGAGACGGACATCGAATTGCTGGGCAAGAAACTATCCGAAGTATTCAGTCAGTACACCCGGGAGAAGGGTAGGGACCTTGAAGTATGGTTCGAACCCGGTAAGTTCCTGGTGAGCCAGTGCGGTTACTTCGTCGTTAAGGCCAACGTGATCAAACAGACGCCGGCCACGGTATTTGTGGGCGTCAACAGCGGGTTCAATCATCTCATCCGTCCCATGTTCTACGAGTCTTACCATCATATCGTGAACATCTCTAATCCGGAAGGCCCGGAGCGCATCTACACCGTCGTTGGTAATGTGTGCGAGACCGACACCTTTGCCTGGGACCGAAAATTGAACGAGGTCCGGGAGGGTGATTTCCTATCCTTCTACAATGCGGGGGCTTACGGATTTGAGATGAGCAGCAACTTCAATTCGCGGCTCAAGCCTGCGGAGGTGATGGTGATGGATGGCGAGCCCAGACTGATCCGCAGACGTGATGAGTTTTCTGATCTTCTGCGCGGTCAGGTGGAAGTGCTCTGAACTCAGGCCGGAACTATCCCGTCCACCTGAATCAGTTGATGAGAATGTTGATCATCCGTATCGGCAGTCTCCTGCGTTAGCATTCATTCGTTCCTACCCGTCGCGCCCCGGACGGAGGAACGGACATCTGAACCGGCAGTTCGGCTTCTGTGTTTTGCATCCGCCCAGAGTGCGAGTTGCCCGAGGGTGACGCATTCGTCGGTCGGTGCGAGGAAATGGTGAATGTATAGTGTCACATCCTGACCGAGCTGTTCCGATATCATGCTTACAAGCAGAGGGGAAGTGAAGGCATCTCCGCTCAGCGCCACCTTTTTTACACCGGACCTCAAACATACATCCGCGACCAACGTAGCCAGGCTGGCCAGAAATCGCCTGGCGATCATCTCTCTTCCGGCACCACTGTCGATATCTCCGATCATAGTGTCGATCATGGGTCGCCAATCTACGGCTCCGTCGACGACATAGAGTTCATAGGGCAGGCTGATATCCATCTGGATCCTGCGTGCTACGGTTTCGATCAGAGGAAGTCCGTCAATCCCGTCACCATTCAATCCTTCCGGGATCAGTCCAAGGATGGCCGCCACCCCGTCAATGAAGCCGGACATGCTTCTTGACCTGGCATCCGGGACCCGCATCGCTCGGCGTTCGTAGCGTGGCCATTCGTCGCGGCTGAACAAATGTCCGATCAGACGTCTGGCATCCAGCCGGTGTCGCAGTAATCCCAGGGCTGCGATCCTGCAGCCGGTCTCTTCTTTGTTCAACCCCGCGTTGGGGATATAGTCGAATGCGGCGATATGATGCATGCGTCCCTGCTTCCTCAGGATGAACTCACTGCCCCAAAGTTGCCCGTCGGCGCCATATCCGCCGCGATCCCACACAATACCGAGGATCGCTTCGTCAGTGTGGAGCTGACCATGTTCCGACAGCACGGAATAAAAATGTGCTTCATGATGCCACGAATACATATGTGGGATATCAGGCCAGCGTTTCTTCACGGCAGCGAAATCATCGGAGGATTGTTTCACTGAGCGTTCCGTGATGATGATCTCCGGCCGGATTGCGGGCAGATGGAATCGTTCATCGTTAAATTTTCGCCCGATACTGTCCGGATCCGTGGTGTTTTTATCGATCACGGCGTTCATTCGTCTGTAGACGCTGTCGTTCAGATATCCGATTGATGATTGCTTCGATATCGCCAGGGCGTTGCCGATGCTGGTATCATGCCAGTCAACGGAGAGTCCATGGCTCCAGGCCTGTGCACTGCGCAACAGTATGCGCTCGCCGTTATCAGTAAAAAGGATGACAGGTTCCTCCCTCGGCCGCAGGATCTGTCGGTCGTGATCGATGACGGCATCTGCCAGATCCCAGAGTTCGGATCTTGATTCTGACCGGTGGATCACGGGCATGCCTGTCCGATTGGCGCTGGTCACCGCCAGGGGGCCGTCTATGAAGGAAGAAATGACCTGCATGAGCGGGCTGTGAGGCAGCATCAAACCCAGGCGGTCCAGGATGCCTGCCAGTGAGGTTCGGGCGATCCCGGGGCCTTCAGTTGTATTCCGGAATGGGCAAATGACGATGGATCCGGTCGAACTCAGCAGTGCAGCCGCCT
>CANHUK010000179.1 GCA_947463755.1 Chitinophagaceae bacterium | reverse complement strand
CTGTTGACGACCGCCAGGCCTGTCTTCCATCGATCGAGGGGGTGCCGGATGTGTTTGTTGCACAGGTGTCGAGGTACATACTGCCGGCTTTTTTTCCCGACCGTACTTTCATCGTGGGCGATGTCGATATGTTGTTTCTCTCCCGCCGCTTCGTACAGGGACTGAAACGCAGGATCCAGGGGCTGGAGGGATTGATGCTGATGGATTCAGACACTTATCAGCACGTATTGAGGTTTCCCTGCTGCTACTATATCGGAAAAGGCAGGGTGTTTGCGGACATTCTTGGACTTTCGGATCCCAAGTGGCCGGATGTTGAGCAACTGATCCGCGATATCTGGTCACGCGGCGAAGGCTGGACGGGAGATGAGTACTTCTTTTCCGAAGCAGCCCAGCTGGCGAGTGCCCGTATTCCCGTTGCTCACCACAACCATCGCGTGAAAACATGGATGGGTCGGCGGAGCAAGTTGATGGGCAGGATCAATCGGAGTGATTGGCGGTACACCCGACTGGGTCTGATGATGGGCAGATACATTGATGTGCATTGTGTCCGTCCGATCGAGACACACATACCGGACCTGAGGCATATCTTCAACTATGTCTATTGCGGCCTGGACGGATCCCGCTATCTGCGGTACGAACTATCCCGTATTTTTCGTGGGACACCGGATCTTTTTCCCAAATCCCTCACACAGCCTTAACCATCAAAATTGCGGGGATGAGAACAGAGATCAATGTTTCGGGACTATCGCTCGGTTTTGTGCACGTGAAAGGCGGCGAATTTTTCATGGGATCCAACTTTTCAAGATCGGATCGCTGGCCGATGGTCAGGGTTGGACTATCTGACTTTCATATGGCCGAATTTCCGGTGACGCAGGCCTTATTCACCCAGGTGATGGGTTTCAACAGATCCCATTTTCAGGGAGATCTGCTTCCGGTCACCCATATCAGTCACGAGGATGCGTTGAATTTCTGCGCCCGCCTTTCCGAGCTTGTTCCTGACCGGACATTCCGCTTGCCGATGGAGGCTGAATGGGAGTGGGCCGCTGCTGCCGGCCGGGGTCATCGATATGCCGGTTCAGATGATCTTGATGAAGTTGCCTGGTATTTGGGCAACAGTGGCGCCAGGCTGCAGCCGGTGGGTCTCAAAAAGCCGAATGCACTAGGCATTTATGACATGAGCGGTAATGTCTGGGAATGGTGTTCCGACATCTATCGTAACAAATACGCGAGTCGTCCCTGGCCTCTTACGCCCACCCTGAATAACCCATCCGGTCAGATCACATCAGGCAATAACCGGGTGCTACGCGGGGGCTGCTATCTTTTTGATGCCGAAGTCTGTGCCGTGAAGACACGCAGTCGCAGGCCCCCCGCCGGGTACGCCGGATACGTCGGTTTCCGGTTGGTGATGGAAGCCTGATCCGGCGTTAGTTGCCTACTCGCCCGGGTGGTAGGTTCTGACGGCTTTTTCAAGTACCTCTTTCCTGTCCATGGACATGCGCTTAGTTTTTTGGTCCAGGAACAGCGGGATCTGGTCATCGAAATGTGGACTTCCCTTTTTCGCGGAAGCGCCATAAGTGTTGCTGGTTTCAATGATCGGCAGACCGTTTTTCGGGAACCTTACCAATGCCACATAGGCATCCCCGCCGGTTACCTTTCTCACACCTCCGTTAAAAGGTACGCTCCATTCCGGTGCCAGCAGATCGGGGAGTCCATGTGCAGGGAATTGTTTGTCTCCCCGCACCAGCTTCTGCATCTCTCCAAGGGCCAGATCCGTCTTTCCGAAGTGTTTCAGCAGATGTGCTTTGATGTCCGCCAGCACCTGTTCGCATTCCGCCTTTCCGATCTGGACTCCTTCCCGGCCGCGCAGGCGGGCGGAAACGAACTCATAGACCATGAGAAATGCACCGGCGCCCTTGCTGTCGGCCAGTCCTTTCCGATCCCACTGTTGCAGGTTTCGGAGGATGGTATCGTAAGCGGGGTAGTCTTCCGGACGCATCAGGAAAAGGGTATCGATCCCGATGGGGTAGTGCAGTTTGGAAGGTAATTGCCGGTCGAACTTGATGGTTTTGAAACGATCGAAGTCTACCTTCGAATTTTCCGATATGAGTTCCAGGAATCGGATGCTGCGGTTATTATGATTGGTTTCCCATCCGTCTGTTTTTGAGAAGGATTCCGCTTTCAGGTTGTCGCCGCCTGCCGTGGCGTAGAACGAAGAATGATTGGTGTTGAAGAGAAAACCACTGTTTGGATTGACATACTGAGGCAGTTCGGGCAGCTTCCGGAAGCTTGTCCAAAGGGTTTTCGACGTATTGCCGGGGAGGGTCTTCTTCCAGTCGTAGGCAGGAGATGGGTCACGCACCGGCATGAGTGCATTGTTGACATAGAAGATGGTATCATGCCGGTCTGCGTACATAATGTTGAACATGGAGAGTCCCTGCAGCGACAAGGCCTGATAGAACTGGGTGAAGTTCCGGGCCTTGTTCATGTGGTACCATTGTTCCAGGGCGCGGATCTCCATGTTGGCACCCATGCGGATGGAGAAGACACCCTGTTTGTTGCGCAGGGTTGCACCATATTTACTCCAGAGGAGTTCGCGGCGAACGGGTACGGGGACGCCTTTGACTCGAAGTTTCACCATCCTCCGCTCAAGGTCGACCCATGCGCCGTCGAACCGGTATTGGTTGGCGTTTGACGGATTCATTTCCAGCTGGAAGATGTCTGCCCGGTCGCATAGGTTGACCGTATGCGCCCATCCCAGGTTTTCGTTGACGCCATGCAGAATGCAGGGTCCTCCGGCGAGCAGTCCCCCCAGGGCATTCCATCCTTCTTCGCTCTGGACATGCGCTTCGTAGAACGCTTCAGGCCCCTCATTTGGCTGATGGGCGTTGATGGCCAGGAAGGCCTCTCCCGTGGTCGTTTTACTCGGATGGATGGCGATGGCGTTGGATCCCATCTTGTCGAAATCGATCACGGAACTGACCGTGTTGTTATAGATGGAAGAAAGCATGCGTCCGCCGCCATTGAAGACGGTCAGGGATAGGACGGAAGAGGCGATGTAATCTTTGATGGTCACCGGAAAGAGTTTCGGGTGCAGCACTTCTTCTGGATGTGCCCGGGCGTAGTCATTCAGCCCCTGAACGTATCCGGTGATCAATCGCAGGAATTCGGGGGAGAGGGTATTCCACCTGGCTTCGGTGATCTCGCGGCAACGGAAGAGCGCGAAGGCGAAGTCTCCCGCCACGCCTTTCATTCCCAACACACGGCCCATGAGGCCCTTTGAAGGCAGGGCAACCATCTGCAGGCTCTTGAAATCATCTTCCGCGTGGGCCCAGGCGAGTCCGTAGGATACCTCCGGGTCTGTCGGTGCGAAGATGTGTGGGACGCCGAAACTGTCACGCGCGATGGTGACACGCCTGGGGTCGATCTGGGCGAAAAGGGTGGAGCAGGACAGGAGCAGGAGCAGAAATGCGAAGGATCTCATGGATGAACAGCTTAAGGGAGGAGGAATGAAGAAGGCAATTTACGCTTTTGACAGTTGTACAACAGCCGGTCGGATCGAAAGTTAAACCGCTGGTAACTTAAAACTTACAAACAAAAAGGCTGATGCCTTGCTGTGTTGAGCCTTTTGTCTGCGTAGTGTAATAAAGTGGCCGTCAATAAGACCTATTTTTACCATTCGCAAAACAAAAGGCATGAACCTCATCATCCGGGATCTCACCAAGACCTACTCCAACGGCGTCAAGGCGCTGAATCAGATCAACCTCACACTGGAAAAAGGCATGTTCGGTCTCCTGGGGCCGAATGGTGCGGGAAAGAGTACGCTGATGCGCACCATTGCGACCCTGCAGGATCCGGACAGTGGATCCATCATGCTGGGTGATATCGACGTGGTGGCAGAAAAGCAGGAGGTTCGTAAGGTACTGGGCTATCTCCCGCAGGATTTCGGATTCTATCCGAAGGTGTCTGCGCTGGATCTATTGAATCATTTTGCGATCCTCAAGGGGATATCTGATAAGAAGGAACGTAAGGAGATCGTGGATGCCCTGCTGCAGCAGACCAATCTGTTTGAAGACAGGAAACGAAATGTCAGTGAGTATTCCGGTGGGATGCGCCAGCGATTTGGCATCGCACAGGCCCTGCTGGGAAATCCCAAACTGATCATTGTGGACGAGCCTACGGCGGGCCTCGATCCGATGGAGCGGAATCGTTTTCATAACATCCTCAGCGAGATCGGTGAACAGGTCATTGTGATCCTGTCGACGCATATCGTCGATGATGTCCGGACGCTGTGCAACCGGATGGTGGTGATGAACCATGGCACGATCCTGCTGGAAGGCACGCCCGCGGAAGCGGTCGCTTCGGTTCAGGGCCGCATCTGGCGGAAGGCGGTCGAGAAGTCTGAACTGGCTGAGTTCCGGATGCGCCTGCCGGTGATCTCGCATCATGTCTCTGAAGGACGAATGATGATCCATGTCATGTCCGATGATCGTCCGGACGACGGATTCGAAGCCGTGGACGCCACGCTGGAAGATGTCTACTTCTCCACCATCACCCAAAAATAGCATCCGCCATGTTTCGTGAGATATACGCTTTCGAGGTCAGGAGCGGATTGCGCCGACCTTATCCCTACATTTATTTTGCCATCCTGTTCATCCTGACCCTGCTGCTCGGGATGGCGGCGGCGGGGGTGTTTTCCACCACCCGGACCGATAGTCTGACGACTGTGAACTCCGCATCTGCCGTCGCACGTATCCTGCTGGGTACCAGCAGCAGCATTTTCGGGCTGATGATCAACGTCCTGCTGATCTCGGCCATGGCCACGGTCATTCAGAAGGATTATCAGTACAATATCCATCCGCTGTTCTTCACCAAGCCGATCAGTAAGCCGGGTTATTTCTTCGGTCGGTTCCTGGGTGGCATGACCATCGCCGTTTTCATCCTCAGCG
This sequence comes from Chitinophagaceae bacterium, assembly GCA_947463755.1. GTDB lineage: Bacteria > Bacteroidota > Bacteroidia > Chitinophagales > Chitinophagaceae > Pollutibacter. The sequence continues at coordinate 97 of CANHUK010000179.1, read as the reverse complement.
GTCAGCTGATCGGATTCTGGCTGGGTACGCTTTTCGGGATGGGCAAGCCGATGATGGGGCCATTCCTCTTTGCCAACTACATCCAGCCCTTCCTTAT
>CANHUK010000178.1 GCA_947463755.1 Chitinophagaceae bacterium | reverse complement strand
TTTTTTTCAATTTGATCATCAGGTTGAAAATTTTCTGTGTTTAGCCATTTTTTTGAATCCACATTGGTGGATAAAAAAGGGGAGGGAGGATACGCTCATTCGCGGTGCAAACGCCTGATTTTAGGTAACTTTGTATATCGGAACGATGATCCCTGAAGGACATTGAACCTCATCTTTTTACCGAACCATGGAAGATCAGCTGCAACCGGAACAGACAAAAGACAACGACAGGATCATATCTGTGAACATCGAGGAGCAGATGAAATCCTCGTACATCGATTACTCGATGAGCGTGATCGTCGGGAGGGCGCTCCCCGACGTCCGCGACGGGATGAAGCCTGTACACCGCAGGATTTTATATGCGATGAACGGATTGGGGCTTGACTACAACAAGCCCACCCGTAAATGTGCACGTATCGTGGGGGAGGTTCTTGGAAAGTATCACCCCCACGGGGATACGGCAGTATATGACACCCTCGTGCGCATGGCGCAGGAATGGAACATGCGCTATCCAAGCGTTGAGAAGCAGGGGAACTTCGGATCGCCCGATGGTGAAGGTCCGGCGGCCATGCGATATACAGAAGCGCGCATGCAGCGTCTGGCCGCTTACCTGATGGAGGACATTGAGAAGGAGACGGTCGATTTCCAGTTGAACTTCGATGATTCCCTGGAAGAACCCACGGTGCTGCCCACCAGGGTTCCCCATCTGCTGATCAACGGCAGCAGTGGCATAGCTGTGGGTATGGCCACCAACATGATGCCGCACAATCTGTCGGAAGCCATCGATGGATGCATTGCATACATTGATAACCGGGAGATCACGATCGAAGAACTCATGACCCATGTCAAAGCTCCGGACTTCCCGGGCGGTGGCATTATCTATGGTATGGAGGGTGTCAAATCCGCTATGCACACCGGCCGAGGCCGGGTAGTGCTCAGGGGTAAGGTCAACATCGAAACCAAGAGCAACGGCCGGGAACAGATCATCATCACGGAGGTGCCTTATCAGGTAAGTCGTGATGTACTGACCGCCCGCATAGGTCAGCTCGTCAACGAGAAGATCATAGAGGGGATCACCCATGTCAACAACGAATCCAACGAAAAAGAAGGCACGCGCATCGTCATTGACCTCAGAAAGGACGGGGTGTCCTCTGTGATCGTCAACCAGCTCTATAAGTACACTGACCTTCAGACATCCTATGGGATCAACAACATTGCGCTGGTAAAGGGTAGACCCCGCACCCTGAACCTGAAGGATATGATCTCGGAATTCATCGAATTCCGTCACGAAGTCGTGGTCCGCCGGACGAAATATGAACTCCGGGAGGCTGAGAAAAAGGCCCACATACTCGAAGGATATCTGATCGCGCTCGATCACCTTGATGAGGTCATCAGACTTATTCGCGAATCCAACAATCCGGAGGCCGCCCGACTGGGGCTCATGAACCAGTTCGGGATGTCTGAGATCCAGGCGAAGGCCGTACTGGAATTGCGCCTCCAGCGCCTTACCGGCATGGAACGTGACAAGATCCGGGAAGAGTACGACGAGATCATGAAACTCATTACCCACCTCCGACTTCTGCTGTCGGATGAAGGAATGCGATTCGATGTCATCAAGGCCGAACTCCAGGAAGTCAAAGATAAATTCGGGGATGCCCGCCGCTCGGAGATCACCTACCTTGACGACGAAGTCAACATGATCGACCTGATCAAGGAGGAGGATGTGGTCATCACGGTATCTCACCTCGGCTACATCAAACGCACACCGGCCGATGAATACCGCAGCCAGAAACGTGGCGGCAGGGGTTCCCTCGGTGGACGCACCCGTGAGGAGGACTGGATCGAACACCTGTTCGTGGCCTCTACACATCACACCCTGATCTTCTTCACGGAAAAGGGTAGATGCTACTGGCTTAAGGTCTATCAGATCCCGGAAGGCGAAAAATCCGGCAAGGGAAGAGCGATCCAAAACCTGATCCAACTACCTCAAGATGACAGGATCCGAGCCATTCTTGATGTAAAAAAACTGGATGATAAAGAATATGTCGATAACCACTCGATCTTCCTCTGTACTCAAAAAGGGGTGATCAAGAAAACCGACATGGAAGATTTCAGTCGTCCCAGATCGACGGGGGTCAATGCCATCACCATTCTCGAAGGTGATCAGTTGCTCACGGCCCGGATAGCCGGAAAAGGTGCGGAGATCATACTCGCTGTCAAAAGCGGACGTGCCATACGCTTCAGTGAAGATAAGGTAAGATCCACAGGCAGGGGTGCTATCGGTGTTACCGGCGTTGAAGTGGATGGAGAGAATGACGCTGTTGTAGGCATGATATGTATCGAAAAGAATGATACTTCGCGGACCATCCTGGTCGTCTCCGAAAAAGGATATGGTAAAAGAACCCAGTTGGATGAATACCGGATCACGAACCGGGGAGGGAAGGGTGTTAAAACCATGAGTGTTACGGAAAAGACTGGCAACCTTGTCGGCATCCTGGACGTCTCTGAGAAAGAGGACCTGATGATCACCTGCATATCCGGCGTCACCATCCGCATGGCGGTCGCAAATATCAGTGAACTCGGAAGGGCTACCCAGGGCGTCAAGTTGATCAGGCTGGATGGGCAGGACCAGATCGCAGCCATCACACAACTCGACGAATCCAAGATGGAAGAGGATATCACAAACAACACCGAAGGCGACCAGCCGGAAAATTCCACCCCCGGAGATGGTGCAACGGAACCCACGAATGATTAAATTAGCAACAAATAATCACATCATGAAAAAGTACCTGCTTTGCTGCATCGCAGCAGGATCGATCCTCTCGGCACAGGCCCAGGACGTAAAAAAGGTTAAGGGGCTCCTCGAGAAAAACAACATGGCCGATGCCAAGACGATGATCGAACAGGTCCTCGCGAACCCTAAATCACAGAAGAACGTAGAAGCCTGGTACCTCAAAACCAAGATCTACAGTACCATTTCTGCAGATGCGGCCATGCGCGGTCAATTTCCGGATACCCGCATGCCGGCCCTGGAATCACTCAAAAAGATGATGGAGATCGACAGCAACCAGTCCAAGATGCTTCTGACGCTCGACAACTTCAAGCCCGCCTATGATCTCTACACCGGGGGATTTCAGCAAGGAGCAGATCTCTACAATGCCGAGAAATACAACGATGCATTGTCCATCTTCAGGGAAGTCGCCACAGTGGGTGAATACATCTACAGTCGCGGTTGGGGACTCTTCAAGCTTGATACCACCATTACCTACTACTCGGCACTGGCAGCCATGAATGCCAAAAAAGAGGACGAAGCCATCGGATATTTCAAGCGCCTGGCCGATGCCAATGTAGCCGGGGGTGCTGAGTACTCCACTCCTTACCGTTTCCTGGCCAAGCACTACTTCGACAAGAAAGACGAGGCCAACATGAATAAGTATGTAAACGCAGGCCTCGCCAACTATCCCAAGGACGACTACATGCCGCTCTTGCTGGTTGATTTCTACCGTGAAAAGGGTGATAAACCCGCGCTCTACGCGAAGTTCGATGAACTGTTGGGGCAGAATCCCAACAACTTCGACATGAGCATGGAATATGCCAATGAACTCTTTGGAGAAACCCACGTGACGGACATCAGTAAGCGTCCGGCAGATTACGAAGCCCGTTGCGAAAAGATCGAAAAACTGTACCGTAAGGCCGGTGAGATCAAGCCTGAATCTGTGGACCCGAAACTCTCGCTGGGTAAGCATTACTATAACCAGATGCTGATGCGCGATGAAGAAGCCAGCAAGGTCAAGGGGAATAAACCAGAGGATGTGAAGAAAAGGAATGATATTAATGCATTATCTGTAGCTATGGCAGACAAGGCCATCATTCCTCTGGAAGAAGTATTCAAGCAGTATGATACCATGGGTAAGCTGAAGGTAGGAGAGAAGTCCAACCTGAAATCAGCCTGCAGCCTGCTTACTTACTGCTACGAAAAAAAGAAGGACAAGGCCAAGGTTGATTTCTACCAGCAGAAATATGACGATGCCAATAAGTCACATGAGTGATTTCACAAAGATCATTTGATATGCTAATGAAAAGGGCTGTCCGGAAGGATGGCCCTTCTCATGTCAGTGGCCATCAATCATTAACCTTTATGCTTTATAAAAATGAGTACACTAAAGCTGGGACGGGATCAATTCGGAGCTCCATCAGATAAGGGAAAAACCATGGACCGCACATCGGCGGAGGAACTCTTGACAACCTGGGTCCGGAATGACAGGCTCATCCTTCATATGCGTCAGACAGCCATCCTGATGAAAAGATGGGCGCAGGAGAGGGAGGGACTCGACGAAGGGGATGCATGGCGATGGGAGCTCGCAGGGCTTTTACATGATGCCGACTGGGACCAATGGCCCGACCAGCATTGCCGACGCATTATTGAGGAACTGGAACGCCGGCACATCGATCCCGAGATCATTCGGGCCATCGCCTCGCATGGTCCGGTACATTTCGGCGTACAACCGGAATCCAGGATGGATAAAATGCTCTACGCCTTCGATGAGTTGAGCGGACTGATCCATGCATATTCCCTCATGAGGCCCGAAGGATATGCGGGAATGGAAATAAAAGGTGTTCGTAAAAGACTGAAAGACAAGGCTTTTGCTGCCAATGTTTCAAGAGAGGATATAAATGACGCTTGTAACAGGGCGAATATCAGTCTCGATGAACTGATCGCCTTCATTATTCGTCATCAACCGGATGCCGGATAAGATGCCGTGATCAGCGAAGGATCGTTACATATCCTGCGATTTTCGCATCACCATTACCCGGATCGACAACAAAGTAGTACGTTCCGGCGGGTAGAGGTCTTCCCTGGCTGGTTCCATCCCATGGTCTGGAATATCCGATCGATTTCCAGATGGGTTGACCGGTGGTAGAATAGACTTCCACCCTGGATCCAGGATATCGGTCAAGGAATCTGATCTCCCATACGTCATTGATGCCATCGTTGTTCGGCGTAAAAGTGTTCGGCACCGTAATTTTTGTCAAAACGAAGACGTCCAT
>CANHUK010000177.1 GCA_947463755.1 Chitinophagaceae bacterium | reverse complement strand
TGGGGATTCCACGATGTTGTTGATCCTGCTGAAGAACGCAACCGGTATGTTTTTTTGTCTTGCCCGCTCAAAATGGCCAAACGCATTGGTTTCGAATGTAGTTGAAGCAATGATCCCATCTACCCTGCTCGCGATCAGTGCATTGGTATTGGCGATCTCATGCTCCAAGGATTCATCGGACTGCATGGCAAAGATCTTGTAGCCTTTCGGTCTGAGGATCTCATTAGCCCCGCTGATGAGATTGGCATAGAAATCCGTCTTCAGTTCGGGCACGATGATCCCTATGGTGAAAGTCTGTTTCCTTACCAGGCATGTGGCGATATGATGCTGCTGGTAGTCGAGTTCCTCCGCCTTGCGCAGGATCATTTCTTTCGTTGCTGCATGGATCTCCTTACTTCCGTTGAGCGCCCGTGAAACCGTGGAAATACTCACACCTACCTCGGCTGCGATATCCTTGATCGTGATCTCTCCTTTTTTCAATGGTTCCCTCTCCTCCAGGATGATCCCAGTGGTGAAATGCCTGTTGCAGTATTTGCAATAAAATCGTTGTCGACCCCTGATCTTACCCGTTTTCCTGATCCCGGAGACCTCCCGGCAATGGATACATTTGATCATCTGTTCAGACATTTATACGCTTTCCGACCTGCGCATTATGGATGTAATTTATAACAAAACGTACTTGCCATTTCCGGAATCGTTTCCGATAGTTTCCATGCGGAGATCCGGGGTGTAATTCCCTCAGGCATTAAAAAAGCCTATATTTTTAACGTGTACCCAGATGGTGATGTATGGTCGGAAGGACAGAAACCCTCGTTTACTGCTGACTGAAGAATATGCAAGCCAGTCAGGGGGGGCGGTGTTCGTAAATCCCGGCCAAACAGTCCATGAAATCCACCATGACTACAAGGGCAACTTGCGTTTTATGAAATATGTACGACAGATATTGGTGATTTTCGCGCTGCTGACTGCGGGTCAAAGGGCCAAAGCCCAGGTCGACTTCACAACAGCACTTCAGCCCATAGCCCGCGTCAGCAAGTTTACAGATCCAGGCTATTTTGTATGGTGTGGCAGTTTGATCAGGGGCGATGATGGTAAGTATTACCTGTTCTACAGCAGATGGCCGTCGACAGAAGGGTTCAAGGGGTGGGTAACGCATAGTGAAATCGCACTGGCCGTCTCCGATCATCTGACTGGTCCTTTTAAACCGTTGAAGGTAATCTTACCCACAAGAGAAAAGGGCTACTGGGATAGTGATGTCACACACAACCCGAACATTCAGAAATTCGAGGGGAAATACTACCTATACTACATGGGAAACCATGGCAACGGCGAATGGTGGGATCACCGGAATCATCAGCGGATTGGTGTTGCCGTTGCGAACAGCCCCCTGGGTCCCTGGCTGCGTTCAGACAAGCCTGTTGTGGATACATCTATCGGCAAGTGGGACCATTTAATGACCAGCAATCCCAGTGTTTGCAAGGGGAAAAACGGACGATTTCTGATCATGTACAAGGGCGTAGGGGACGGTGAGATGCCATTTGGCGGTAACGTCCTCCATGGTGTCGCAACCGCGGATTCGCCCATGGGGCCGTTTGTGAAATCACCGAAACCGATATTCCAGCTGGAGGGAGTGAAGTTCCCTGCCGAAGATCCTTTTGTGTGGTATCAGGACAGGACATATCGGGCGATCGTAAAGGACATGCACAGCGTCTTCCTTCGTCCGGGAAAGGCCGTTGCCAGCGGCGAAATACATACCGATCCCGATAAATTATCCAGATCATTCGAAAATAAAGCCTCGCTCGTGCTTTTCGAATCGAAGAACGGAACAGACTGGACATTGGCGAAAAACCCGCTGGTATCCAGGAACGAGCTTCATTGGGAGGACGGTCAAGTGCAGGAAGTCGCGTTGCTGGACAGGCCACAACTCTTTATCGAAGAAGGCAGGCCTCATGCACTGCTCTGTGCGGTGAAGGTCTCCGATTCAGAAACATTTAATGTCATCATCCCATTGAAATTTAAATGAGGAACGAGTCCATGGCCTTGCGTACAATCCACAAATCATACCCTGCCGCGATCTTACATCAACGGAGGCCTGCAGTTGCCGGGGACTACTTGTTCAAATCCTATAATATGCCTGAATGAATTCCACCATCGATCTTTTCGTGATAGTGATCTTTTCCGGATTTGTCCTCGGTATCGGTATGCTGTTTTCGAGGACGGGTACTGATATCAAGTCGTTTTTTGCCGGTGGCGAGTCGGTACCCTGGTCCATCGGTGGACTTTCGCTGTTTATGTCCTTCTTCTCCGCAGGAACTTTCGTGGCATGGGGAAGCATCGCTTACAAGTCGGGTTGGGTAGCCATCACCATACAGTGGACGATGTGTATCGGAGCCCTGATCACTGGCCTTTGGCTTGCCCCGCGTTGGAAGCGGACAGGTGCACTTACCGCTGCTGAATTTGTGGGTGAGCGTCTTGGCTTATCAGCTCAAAAGGTGTACATATTTATTTTCACCGTTGTTAATCTCTTCATCAAGGGATCCGTATTGTACCCGGTGTCGCGTCTGGTAAGTTCTTCTCTGGGACTTCCCCTGATCCCTTCCACGATCGTACTTGGTTTCTTCATGATCTCCTATACCGCAGTTGGCGGCCTGTGGGCGGTGATGGTCACGGATATCCTTCAGTTCGTCGTGTTGTCTGCAGCGGTTTTCATCCTGTTACCTCTTTCATTTGATATGGCAGGAGGCGTAGAAGGCTTCGTTCAGCATGTGCCAGACGATTTTTTCAATCTTCTGAACGGAGAGTATACGGTCGGGTTCATACTTGCATTCACGATATTCCATATTGCATACATAGGAGGTAATTGGACTTTTGTCCAGCGTTATACCAGTGTCGATACACCCCGGTCAGCAAAAAAGGTGGCCTTTCTGTTTGCCGCCCTCTACCTCATCAGTCCGGTCATCTGGATGATGCCTCCCATGATATACAAGGCCATCAATCCGTCATTGACCGGTTTGGAAACCGAGAATGCCTATTTGCAGATGTGCAAGCTTGTTCTCCCCCCGGGGCTGTTGGGATTGATGCTGACCGGCATGTATTTTTCCACCTCCGCAAGTGCCAATACAGCACTGAATGTCGTCTCGGCCGTCTTCACCAATGACATATACAAGGGGATGGTCAATCCCGGTGCTTCTGATGCGCAGTTGATGCGGATCGCCCGTCGCTCGTCATGGGTATTCGGGTTGGGCATGATCCTGATCGCACTAATCATCCCATATGTCGGTGGAATTGTGGAGGTCATTCTCAGCATCGGCGCCGTTACGGGCGGTCCATTGCTCGCGCCCCCTTTGTGGGCACTATTCTCCCGAAAACTTTCTGGAAAGGTCGCCCTGCGCATAAGCATCTTTACTTTGTTCGTCAACCTAATCTTCAAGATCGCCGTGCCGCTCATCTTCTCCTTTAAACTATCGCGGGAATTAGAAATGATCCTTGGGGTCGGGCTGCCATTGATATTGCTGGCGATCAACGAGTGGTTGTCAGGGGACCGCCGGAATTCACATCCTGATTACGATCGTTACATTGGCAGGCGTTGGGAGGCAGGTTATATGAAAGAAGTCGTGGATAAAGAAGCGAAAACAGACGCCCCGGATCAAAATCGCTTTGGCTTACGTGTCATCGGATGGTCATTGATATTTACTTCAGTTATGCTGTTCGGATTGAGTGCGATCACCGAAAAGGGGGCTGTGATAACAGCGATCATGGCCGTACTGATCCTGCTTGGATCTTCGATACCTTTTCGAGCTCAATATCTTGCCCGGAAAAAACGGAAGTAGACCAAGCTTCAGTGATCGACGGTGGAACATCCATAAATTTCAAATCAAAAATAGATCTAAACAGCACACATGATAAAGGAGAATGCTACCGGGTCGAGGGAATCAAGGGTCTGTTCGTTTGCTGCCGATCTGGTCGTAGTAGGCGGCGGTTTGTCGGGTACCTGCTGTGCGATAACAGCTGCCCGTGCCGGGATCACGGTCATACTCGTGCAGGACAGGCCGGTATTGGGTGGCAACGCATCCAGCGAAGTAAGGTTGTGGGTACTCGGTGCCACTTCGCACATGGGCAACAATAACAGGTGGGCGAGAGAGGGTGGCGTACTTGATGAACTATTAGTGGAAAACCTGTATCGGAATCCGGAAGGTAATGCCCTGATCTTCGATACGATCCTGCTCGAAAAAGTCATTGAAGAACCAAACATCACCTTGCTGCTGAACACGGCCGTATATGAGACCCGGAAAGAAGGTGATTCGATCCGAAGTGTAAAGGGGTTCTGTTCGCAGAATCAGACGCATTACGAATTGACGGCGCCCTTGTTTTGTGATGCATCCGGTGATGGCATCATGGCCTTTCAGTCGGGTGCGGCCTTTCGCATGGGGGCAGAGTCGAAAGAAGAATTTGGTGAAAAGTTCGCACCGACTGCCGAATACGGTGAGTTACTGGGGCATTCCATATATTTTTATTCGAAGGACATCGGCAAACCCGTAAGGTTCATTCCCCCTTCCTACGCGTTGAAGGATATCACAAAGATCCCGCGCTACCGTCAATTCAACAGCAAGGACTTCGGCCCATGGCTTTGGTGGCTTGAATACGGAGGACGTCTGGATACCATCCATGAATCAGAGCAAATAAAATGGGAGTTGTGGAAAGTTGTGTACGGTGTGTGGGATCATATCAAGAATTCCGGTCAATTTCCGGAAGCGGAAAACCTTACCCTCGAATGGGTGGGGCATATCCCCGGTAAAAGGGAGAGTCGCAGATTTGAGGGTGATCATATCCTGATCCAACAGGATATCATCGAGCAGCGGGATCATTACGATGCCGTAGCTTTCGGTGGCTGGTCGATCGACCTGCATCCTGCGGATGGAGTATTTTCTGAGAAGCCCGGGTGTAACCAGTGGCACAGCAAGGGGGTCTATCAGATCCCATATCGTTGCATGTACAGCCGGAATGTCGAGAATCTTTTTCTGGCCGGACGCATCATCAGCTCCTCGCATGT
>CANHUK010000176.1 GCA_947463755.1 Chitinophagaceae bacterium | reverse complement strand
TGGTGTCATAGGCGGAGAGGTCCTTCGACCACCAGAAGCCCTCGCCGCGGAGCGATATGTTTGAGTTGAAAAAGCTGTAGAGGGCGAAGAATATAGGGATCTGCAGGAGCGCTGGAATACATCCTCCCAGCGGATTGACGCCGGCAGAACGGAAGAGTTTCATCTGCTCCATGCTGAAGGCCTGCTGGTCATCACCCAATTTCTCGCGCAGGGCGTCGAGTTCGGGCTTGAGGGCCTTCATCTTGGCACCGCTGAGGTAGCTGGTGTACACGAGTGGTGAGGTGAGCAGGCGGATAAAGATGGTGAGCAGCGCGATCAGCAATCCGTAGCTGGCCACGAAGCCATCTATAAAATTAAAGAAGGGAAGAACGATCCAGCGGTTGATATACTTGACAAAAGCATATGCACCCTGCCCAAGGTTGATCATGTCTTCCATATCCAGACCATATCCCTTGAGGGTCTTGAAATCATTCGGGCCGTAGTAGATCCGGTATGGAATGCGGGCGGTACTGCCGGCGGGCACGTTCGACTGGAGGTTGACGATCGAGGAAGCCACGATGCGGGTACTGTCGGCGGGTGCCGTCATCTGAACATCGGCCTTTGTGAAGCCGTTTTCGGCAATGATGGTCGAGTTGAAGAACTTCTGCTTCAGGCCCAGCCATTTGACTCCGTTCTCAAAGGTTTCGTTAACCCCGCTGCCCAGGGTGAAATAGTCGAAACCTTCTGTTTCCATCAGGTCGACCTGGGTTTCCAGTTTCTCACTTTTGATGTCACGCTCCTGTTGCCTGGATTCGACCTGCCAGCGGATGTCGAGCTTGCCTGTCGGGAAAAGCTTCTCGGCACCGGCAGCCTCGATCTCGAACCCGATCATGTGGTCGTTGGGCTTGATCGTGTAGCGGTGGGTGATGGCACGGCCGGCACTGTCGGATACCTTGTAGGTGATCGATTGTGTCCCGTCGGGCTGGCGTGTCACGGAGCCATCGGTGAAATAGAGATCGGCGCTCGACACTTCGGCTGCCCCTTCGCTGCGGACGCGGTAGGACAAACGGTCGAAGCCGGGCTGCACCAAACGGACGGGCGTACTATCGAAAGAAAGGTATTGCTTGAGTTCCACCAGCGCCGGCTGGCCACCGCGGTTCGAAAACACGATCTTCAACACTTCATTCTCCAGCGTGTCGAAGATTTCGGTGCTGCGACCGGTCTGCACCAGGCTGCCTGAAGCCGAGACCGCAAGGCTCGATGCTGTGTCTGCCGCTTGCGCGATGGAAGCCAACTTTGCACTATCCTTCCGGGGCGGGGCGATCCGGGCGAGGGAATCCTGGATCCGCTTCTGTTTTTGCTCCAGCTCGATCTGTCCCTGACGGGTAAAATAAAAATATCCGAAGAAGAGAATGGCGAGCAGCACGAAGCCGATCACGGAATTCCTGTCGATTTGCATATGCGGGAATTGAAGCGCAAAGGTAAAGAAGGCGGCCCTATTTATTGGGGCCGCCCGTTATTCATTTAAGGCGTTCACGAAGGTTTTCGATCGGAGGATGCCCGTTCTGCATGTGCCCGGGCGGCCGCGATGAAGTGCACGAAGAGGGGATGCGGATTTTCGACCGTGCTTTTGAGTTCCGGATGGAACTGCACTCCTATGAAATACGGGTGATTCGGCAGTTCGATGACTTCAACGAGTCCCGTTTCGGGATTGCGGCCGCTGGCCAGGAGTCCGGCCCGCTCCATATCGTCGAGATACGTGTTATTGAACTCCCAGCGATGCCGGTGACGCTCTGATATCCGGGCATGTCCATAGATCTTTCTGACCAGGGAGTCGGGTGCGGTATCACAGTCATAGGCTCCGAGCCTCATGGTGCCGCCCTTTTCCGTGACCTCTTTCTGACCTTCCATGAGGTCGATGACCGGATGGGGCGTTTCGGGATCCATTTCGGTGGAATGGGCACCGGTAAGTCCGAGTACATTGCGGGCGAATTCGATGGCCGCCATCTGCATGCCGAGGCAGATGCCGAAGAATGGCAGCCCCTGTTCACGGGCATAGCGAACGGCCGTGATCTTTCCTTCAATGCCCCGCAGTCCAAACCCCGGGGCGACCAGCAGGCCGTCCAGCGGCGATAGTTTTTCATCCACGTTCTCGGGTGTGATGAATTCGCTGTGGATGTTGACGACCTCTACCTTGCACTCATTCACGGCCCCTGCGTGGACAAAGGCCTCGAGTATCGACTTATAGGCGTCCTGCAGTTCGATGTATTTGCCGATCAGTCCGATGCTGACCTTGGCCTTCGGGTATTTTAATTTGTCGAGGAAGGCCTTCCATGCCCGGAGGTCTGGCTCGTGGCCCATGGGCAGGTCCATCTTACGCAGACAGATCACATCCAGTTGTTCGCGCATCATGGCCAGCGGCACCTCGTAGATGGTGGACGCATCGGCCGCCTCGATCACGGCCTCCTGCTTAACGTTGCAGAAAAGGGCGATCTTGCGGCGGATCTCCGGTGAGAGGGGGTGTTCCGTTCGGCAGACGATAATGTCTGGGTTCACGCCGTTCTCACTCATCAGCTTGACACTATGCTGTGTGGGCTTGGTCTTGAGCTCCTTGGCCGCACTCAGATATGGGATCAGCGTCAGGTGCACCACCAGGCAATCTTCGTCCGGCAGTTCCCACTGCAGCTGGCGTACGGCCTCGATGAAAGGCAGGCTCTCGATGTCGCCAACCGTGCCGCCGATCTCTGTGATCACGATGTCATATCCCTGGGTACCCAGGAGTTTCATCCTGCGCTTGATCTCGTCGGTGATGTGCGGGATGACCTGCACCGTTTTGCCCAGGTAGGCCCCCTCCCGCTCCTTGTTGATGACGGTCTGGTAGATCCTGCCGGTGGTGACATTGTTGGCCTGGGAGGTATGGATGTTCAGGAAACGTTCATAATGCCCCAGGTCAAGGTCTGTTTCTGCGCCATCTTCCGTGACATAGCATTCGCCATGCTCGTATGGATTGAGGGTTCCGGGATCGACATTGATGTAGGGATCGAACTTCTGGATCGTGACCGTGAAACCTCGTGCCTGCAGGAGTTTGGCGAGGGATGCGGAGATGATGCCCTTACCAAGGGAGGATGTCACACCGCCCGTCACGAATATGTACTTTGCCATCTGTCTGGGTATTTTCAGTCCCGGGCGCCACGCGCAGGGTTTTGGTACTTTTTCTTTTCGGTGCAGGTCATAGGCGGGGTCAGCGCTCCCCGGTTAGCATGTGTTCCCTAATTCAGGACGCGCAAAAGTATGAAAAAACCCTTGTGGTCGATTCGGGCCGGCGGAACTTATCAATGGCCGAGTTTCTCATAGCTGGCGGTGATCCATTTGATGAGGGATGAGCTGAAACCCTGGTGCTCCATCTCATTGAGTCCGGCGATGGTGCATCCTTTGGGCGTGGTGACCTTGTCGATCTCCTGCTCCGGATGCCGTCCTGTCTGGATCAGCAGCTGGGCGGCACCCTTCACGGTCTGCGCTGCGATCAGCGTGGCCGTCTGCGCATCAAAGCCGATCTCGATCCCTCCCTGGATATTGGCACGGATGAAACGAAGTGCGTAGGCGATGCCGCAGGCCCCCAGCACGGTGGCTGCATCCATGAGTTTTTCTTCAATGGCCACGACGCGTCCGAGCTGGTTGAAGAGGTCGTCGATGTACTTCGATTGATCCGCGGTAAGATGTGCGGAACACAGGCAGGTCATGCTTTCCTGGATGGCGATCGCCGTATTGGGCATTGCCCGGACAAGGGGTTGACGGGGACCGGTGATCGCTGCCATATCGGCCAGTGAGATGCCCGTCACCACCGAACAGAGGATATGACGTTCGGGATCAAGTTCCGGGGCGATGCCCGACAGCACCTCCCTCACCTGGAATGGCTTCACGGCCAGGATGACCAGGTCTGCAAAACGAACGGCCTCCAGATTGTTGTCGCCGATGAGCATTCCCTGGTCCTCCAGATGGCGGATCTGATCGATCCGCCGGCGGGTGACCAGTACATGCCCGGCTTCCGTGAAGCCGCTCTTCACCAATCCTTCAGCGATGGCCTTACCGAGATTACCGCCACCGATGATCGCGATCTTCTTATTCATGTCGGGTTGTTAAGGTTCCGCAATGTACGCAGAAGCTGCGGGTCGGGATGCAAACCCAGCTCAAAATCATGAATTGAGGAGGGGTTTCAGTGGATCGGAAGCCTGCGCGTCAACGGCCGCATCAGTTTCAGCGGGGTGTACAAAAATGTCAAAGAGGCCGGCAGCCGGACATGCGCGAGTTCAATGTATCCGGGTGCCAGCCATTTCCGCAGATGTCCCTGCAACAGCGACCTCCGGGCCAGGCCATTATCCGCCAGGAGCCATTGACGGCGGATCGCTTTCATGCTTTCTTCCGACTTGCGCGGGATCGGATGGCGCAGCATCCGATCGGCAAACCGGCGGATCAACCTTTCCTCCTGATTGATGGATCTGATAAAAGTGGACGGAACAGGAACGCCTGTCAGATGCTGCGCCAGTCCCAGGCCGACGGTGAAGGTTCGCTTCACCCCGAAGCGCTCTGACAAGTCCAGCAGCCGGTCGACATCGATCCGGCCGGGCGGGAGCATGGCGAAGGCAGCCATGTCAGAAACCTGACGAAGCTGCCGCCATCCCTCCGAATATCCGTGATGGGCCGCCAGCATCAACCAGTGGGTTTCCAGTTCAGGTATCGGCAGGGGGGATCTCCCCAGGTGTACGTGTTGACAGCCTGAAAAGGCCATATCCTGAGCGGGTGGGCTCATCGACCACGGCATGGCCGGTGACCATTGCAATTCCACATAGTGAGTGAGCCTGTTCCGTGTTATCCTGCGCATGACCCATTCCCGGTGCGTTTGCATGAACAGGGGAATGGCGGAGTCCCTCAGGGGCAGTGCATCAATATAGCCTTGGGAGCGAAGTAACGCCCGAACAGGTATCATATCTACCGGGCGGATCAGGATATCGATATCACGGGTCGGGCGGGTAGTCAGGTCACCATTCAACAGCAGGGAAAGCAAAGGCCCCTTCCAGAAACGCACATCGATCCCTG
>CANHUK010000175.1 GCA_947463755.1 Chitinophagaceae bacterium | reverse complement strand
CTATAGTGCCGGGAACATATATCTGTATTTCAAGGATAAGGATGAGATCTTTCACGCCCTCCACGAAGATGGTTTTCGGCGACTATTCAGCATGATGCAACCCTTGTTCCATGTATCCGATCCCATGGAACGACTGGTGGCCATGGGTCGTGTGTACATGGAATTTGCATTGAATAATAAGGAGTTGTATGATCTCATGTTCATCATGGAGGCCCCCCTCGAAAGCAGATTCGACAAGCAAAAATGGGAGATGGGCGACCGGACGCTCGGTCTCCTGAAGCAGATCCTCTCCGAATGTTCCGCAAAAGGTCATTTCAGGGACATGGATGTGGAATACCTGTCCTTTATGATCTGGTCGGGAATGCACGGGATGTGTGCGCTGTATTGCCGTGGGCGTTGCATTGTTTATGAACATACGCGGGAGGAGGAATTGCTCAAACAGGGTGTGGAATATTTCATCAGAATGATCCGATCATTCTGAGTTTTTTTGGATATATAATGAACGATGTTCATTAATGAATACACAGATAGGATGAATAATCATTACCGCCAAACCTCCGAAGACCAACGACCTGCCGTGGGGCTGAAGTACCGGCTGGTCCTGCCGTTGCTTCTCCTGTTCTCCGTCCGGTTAGCGGCCCAGGCGCCATTGGATGAATATGTGGCTGCGGCCTTGCAGAGCAACCTCGTATTGAAGGAGAAATCCGTATCCATGGACAAGGCCCTGTTGGCCATCCGTGAGGCGAAGACGCTCTTTGGTCCAACCGTGTCCCTGGAGACGCAGTACACCCTTGCGCAGGGTGGCCGGGCCATCTCACTTCCCGTTGGAGATCTGCTGAATCCCGTCTATGCCACCCTCAACCAGCTCACGGCCAGCAACCGGTTTCCGCAGATCGCCAATGTACAGGAACAGTTCCTGCCGAATAATTTCTATGATGTCCGGGTGCGCACGTCCATGCCGATCCTCAACCCGGATGTTCGGATCAACCGCGACATCAAGACCAAACAAGCCGATCTGTCGCAATCTGAACTCGACACTTATCGCCGCGAACTGGTGAAGGAAGTGAAGTCGGCCTATTATGATCATCTGGCCACTGTCCAGGCGATCGGTATCTGGACGAGCACACTCGTGCTGGTCGAAGAAGGGCTCAGGTTCAACCGCTCCCTGCTGGCGAATGGTAAGGGCCTGCCGGCGCAGGTGGCGCGTTCCGAGGCGGAAGTGGCTTCGGTGCAGGCGCGACTCGCATCTGCCCGCAGTGACCGTCGGAATACCGCGGCCCGCTTGAATTTTCTGATGAACAGGCCGCTGACGGACAGCATCGATGCCGTCGATCCGGAACTGCCGCTTGACGCGCTGCAGATCCTGTCAGATACGTCGACGGCGGGCGTTCGTGGACGGGAAGAACTCAAGTCGCTGGGCATCGCCACCGGCATCAGTCGCGACCTGCTGCGCCTGAGTGAATCCTATCGGAAGCCCCGGGTGGCGACCTTCGTGGACCTCGCTGCGCAGGGCTTCAATTTCAAAGTGGACAGGAAGTCGTTGTTCTATCTCGGTGGCCTCTCGCTCCAGATGCCTATCTACACCGGCGGCCGCAATCGCCTCAAGGCCGACCAGGCGGCGCTGGACCTGAAGTCCCTGGACCTGCGGACGCAGTATGTCACCAGTCAGCTGGAACTCTCTGCCCTCGTCACACGCAACGCCGCGCGCGATGCCCATCAGGCATGGCAGGCTTCACAGCAGGAAGAACGCGCTTCGATCCAGTACCATAAGCTGGTGGACAAGGGCTATCGCGAAGGCGTCAGCAGTTATATAGAACTGATCGATGCCAGGAATCAGCTTAGTTCATCCCGTATTCAGACAGCGATCCGGAAATCCGCACTGCTCAAGGCCCTGGCGGCCTGCGAGCGGGAGACGGCCTCGTTCAAACTCCCATCATTAAAACCGTGATATGAGAAAGTTTTTCTTATTCATCATCCCTGTACAATTCCTTCTTTCCTGCGGTGCGGATCAAAAAGAAGTGAAAACGGAACCTATTGAATCTGACACGATATCTGTGCACATCGAGCCAGTTATGGCTGCCGGTGACACTTCACGCATCAGGATATCCGGCTTGCTTCATACGGAGGACGAGCTACGTCTGTCCTTCAAGATCGGTGGTGTTGTTGCCGGCGTTGCGGTGGAAGAGGGACAGCGTGTCCGTCAGGGGCAGTTGCTGGCTACGCTGAATGCCACGGAGATCGACGCCCAGTTGCAGCTGGCCTCGATCCAACTGGAGAAGGCGCTGCGCGACAACCAGCGGGCAGAAAACCTATACCGCGACAGTGTCGCCACCCTCGAGCAGGTGCAGAACAGCCGTACGGCCGTCGAGGCTGCCCGGGAGACCATAAAGCAGGTGGGTTTCAATCGGAAACATGCGTCCATTACCGCTCCGGTGGATGGTTTTGTCATCAAGCGGATGTCGAATCCGGGAGAGATGATCTCTCCGGGGATGCCGGTGGTGGTCATCGGTGCGCTGGGTGGCGGGAGCAAATGGGTCCTGAAGGCCGGTGTCTCGGATCGGGATTGGTCATCTATCCAGACCGGAGACCGGGCCAGTGTTTTTTTTGATGCCTGGGCCGGGCGTTCCTTTCCGGCGGTCGTCACCACGAAGGCGTTGGCGGCAGATCCGATGAACGGCACTTTCCCGGTGGAGTTGCGCGTCGATTTCGGATCGGAGAAGCCCGCCACGGGCATGTTCGGCCGGGCTGAGGTCGTTCCGTCGGTGCTCCGCGCGGGTTTCAGCATTCCGTATGAATCCTTGTTAGAGGCGGACGGAGATAAAGGTCATGTATTCGTGACCGACGACCGGAAGACCGTCAGGATGGTGGAAGTCACCATTGCCTCCCTCACGCAGCAGCGTGTGTATATCCTTTCAGGCCTGGAGGGACACCCCTACGTAGTCACGGCCGGAAGCCCATATCTTAAAGATGGATCATACATCCGGGTCAGGGATTGAGTGATTGTTATTTGACAGCTGTCGAACTCCAAACTGCGCGCCATGCGACTTACCGCCTTCTTCGTTAGAAATCCTTCGTTCACGGTCCTTTTTTTCCTGATGCTGACCGCTGTGAGTGTCGTGTCCCTGATCGGTATGCCCCGTGCGGAGGACCCGGAGATCCTGTCTCCCGACTTTCCGATCGTGGTGTTGTATCCCGGTACGAGTCCGCAGGACATGGAGGAACTGGTTGTCAAGCCGATCGAGAAGAAGATCGGTGAACTGGAGGATATCCGGAAGATCAATACGACGATCAACGACGGTGTGGCGGTGATCTTTGCGGAGTATCGGTACGACAGTGATCGCGACGATAAATATCAGGAACTCATCCGGGAGATGAACTCGATCCGCGACGAGTTGCCTGAAGATCTGCTGAGCATCGAAGTGCGGAAAGTGTCGCCCAGTGATGTGAACATTCTGCAGATCGCGCTGGTGTCGGAGAATGCATCGGATGCCACCTTGCGTAAGCTGGCGGACAACCTCAAGACCGATCTGGAGGAGGTACCATCCCTCAAGAAGGTCGACTGGCATGGTGTTCCGGAGCAGCAGGTACGTGTGGACATTGACCTCGACAGGCTTGCCCGTATGGGCATTCCGCTCAATTATGTGTTGGGCAGCATTGCCGGTGAGGCGGCCAACATTCCGGCCGGGAGTCTGCGGGTGGGCACGAAATCTTACAGCGTGAAGACGAGTGGTAAGTATGCCGACCTGGAGGAGATCGCGAATACTGTGGTTTTTTCAGGTGGCGGCAAGGTCGTGAAGCTTCGCGATGTGGCGCAGGTTGGTGCGCGCGCGGCGGAACGCAAATACATCACCAGACATAATAGTCACCGGGCCGCACTGGTGACGGCAGCGATGAAATCGGGCGGAAATATCTCACAAACCAAGGAAGATTATGCCCCGATCCTGGATGCTTTCGAGCGGAATCTTCCCGCCAATGTGGCGATGGTTCGTGCCTTCGATCAGGCCGACAATGTACATCGGCGGTTATCGGGCCTGGGCATTGATTTCATGATCGCGATCGGACTGGTCTTCTTTACGCTGATCCCCCTGGGTTGGCGGGCCGCCTCCATTGTGATGATGGCCATTCCGCTTTCTCTGGGCCTGGGCATCGTGTCGCTGGACCTGCTGGGATTCTCGCTCAACCAGCTCAGCATTGTGGGCTTCGTGGTAGCGCTGGGCCTGCTCGTGGATGACAGCATTGTGGTGGTAGAAAATATTGAACGATGGTTGCGGGAGGGACATACACGAAAGGAGGCTGCCATCCGCGCGACGGGTCAGATCACGCAGGCGGTGATCGGCACGACGGCCACGCTGGCCATTGCTTTTATGCCGCTGGCCTTTCTGCCCGGCGGTTCGGGGGATTTTATCCGCAGTCTGCCGGTGGCGGTCATCTCTGCGGTGCTGGCCTCCCTGCTTGTTTCCCTGACCGTGATTCCCTACCTGGCCGGCAGCATCCTTCGTACACACACTGATCCGGGCGGCAACATATTCCTGCGCGGTCTGAAAAAACTTATATCTGCCAGTTACACGCGCCTGCTTGAATGGGCGTTGAAGCATCCCTGGAAGACAATGACGGCGGCGATGATCCTCTTCGGGCTATCGCTCGGGGTCTTCGGGATCATCGGTTTCAAACTCTTCCCGTCATCTGAAAAACCTCAGTTCCTTGTGAACGTGAAGATGCCCCTGCAAAGCAACCTGGAGGCGACCGATGCGATGACGCGGCTCATCGAGCGTGACCTGCTCAAGGTACCGGAGGTAGCTCATGTGACCGCGAATGTGGGCAAGGGCAATCCACGGATCTATTACAACGAGATCCCTTCCAATGAGAAGTCTGACTATGCCCAGGTTTTTGTGCAGTTGAAGCAGGATGTGAATGCGGCGGTCAAGAAGCGGATCATTGAAGACCTGCGCACGCGATTTTCATCCATCGCGGGGGCGAAGATCGAGGTCAAGGATTTTGAACAGGGTCCGCCGGTGGATGCGCCGGTCTCCATCCGGATCATCGGCGATAACCTCGATACGTTGCGCGCTTTGGCAGACCGGGTGGAGGACAGCTTGCGTCGGGTCCCCGG
>CANHUK010000174.1 GCA_947463755.1 Chitinophagaceae bacterium | reverse complement strand
TGATGATGATCCGGTCTTTGAGATCTTCAAACTGAGCGATGCTTTCATGTTTGCCCACGAAGTTGATGTACTCGTAGATCTCATCAGAAAGGATATATACATGCGGATGACGGCGGAACACCTCGGCCAGCGCCTTAAGTTCCTCCAGCGCGTAAACGGAACCACTCGGGTTGCATGGAGATGAGAACATGAAGAGGGTCGTCTTCGGGGTGATCGCCGCCTCCAGTTCTTCAGGGGTGATCTTGTATTTATTATCTACACTGGTCCGAACCAATACGACCTTTCCTTCGCAGAGTTTCACGATCTCGGAGTAGGTTACCCAGTAGGGTGTGGGAATGACCACCTCATCGCCTTTATCGACAATGGCCATCACCACATTGGCCAGACTCTGCTTTGCGCCCGTGGAAACGAGAATGTTCTCGGGGCGGTAATCCAGTCCGTTGTCGCGTTTCAGCTTCACACAGGCAGCCTCGCGCAGTTCCGGATAGCCTGCCACCGGGGGATAGTGGCTCCAGTTCTCGTCCACCGCCTTTTTCAGGGATTCCTTGATATGAACAGGCGTATCGAAGTCGGGCTCTCCGAGCGAGAGGTCGATCACATCAACGCCCTTTGCGCGAAGTTCACGGCCGAGCTTCGCCATTTTCAGGGTTTCGGGCTCATTGAAAAGTTCAAGTCGGGAAGAAAGTCTCATGTCTGGTAATTTTCGGAGCCGAAGTTAAAGAAACCCTCCGTGATTTCGTGTTGACACCGGACAGTTCATGACAGTGGCCCGAAAAACAACCGATGAACGCAGCCCGCAGCGCGGGTCTCCCGCCAAGAAAAATCAGGATGTTGGAATACTATTATGGCCTTAAAAAAAACATATCTTTGCCCGCCCCGGCTCACGCCGCCCTCCGGCGGTGTGTCCCGGCATTCTTAGCAACAAACATAATCCTGTATGCAATTCAAAGGTTTGGTAAGGGTCTTCGCCATACTGCTGATCCTGATTTCTGTGTTCCAGCTCCATTTCACCTGGGTGGTGAAGAACCATGAGCAAAAGATGGAGAAGAAAGCGCGTGCCTGGGTGGACGCCAACTATTCGGGAGCCAACACGGAACTGAAGGAAACCGAGTACAAAAAAAGACTGCGCAGACTCTTCGACAGCACCCGTGAGACCGTAGTCACGTATGGTCCGAGCGGGTCTATCTCCTATCAGAAAGCCAAGGAACAGGAGCTGAACCTGGGCCTCGATCTGCAAGGCGGCATGAGTGTAACCCTGGAAGTAGAGCTTGAGGGACTGCTCCGTTCTCTTTCGAACAACGGTAAGAACCCCGCCCTCGTCAAAGCGCTTCAAACGGCCAACCAGCGCAAGCAAAACAGCGACGCAGACTACATCTCCCTGTTCGTGCAAGCCTTCCGTGAGCAGAATCCGAGCGTAAAGCTCTCGTCCATCTTCGCCGGCACAGGTCAGCGGACGATCAAGCTGGAAGACTCCGACAACGCGGTGGAGACAAAACTCCGCGGCTACGCCGAAGGCGCCATCAGCAATACCTATAATGTACTGCAGAAGCGTATCGACCAGTTTGGTGTCGCTCAGCCGAACGTACAGCTGGACAAGACCAAGGGCATCATCACGGTCGAGCTGCCGGGCGTCAAGGACGATCCGGAAAGAGTAAGGAGGTACCTGCAAGCCACCGCGAACCTTCAGTTCGTAGAGATCTACAACATCGGCGAACTTGACAAGCCCCTGACCGATGCCGAGAATGCCCTGAAGACCTATTACAGCGGCGTTAAAACCGCCCCTGCGACGGTTGACAGCACCGCTGCCACCACCCGTCCGGCCGGCGACACAGGCAAGACGGCCACCATCAGCGAACTGGTGAAGAGCCAGCCTGCCAAGGCCGATTCTGCCAAGACGGCCAATGTGGAGCAGTCATTATTCCGGATCTTCCAGCCTATTGGCCCCCAGCAAGGCACCGACGGACGTCAGCAGTTCGCGCCCAACATCGGGTACATTGCATCCAGGGATACCGCCATATTCAACGAATACCTCCGGATCGAGAATGTCCGCAGCCAGCTCCCATCGAACCTGCGTATCGCCTATGGTGTAGCAGAAAGGAACGACCAGGGTGTGAAAAGCGACGTACTCCCCGTATATGCCCTGAAAATGCCCGAAGGCAGCGAAAAGGCACGCCTGGAGGGAGATGGTGTTCAGCAGGCCAGTCAGGATTACGACGACCGCGGACGGCCCGCCATCAAGATGACCATGACAAAGCAGGGTGAGCGCACCTGGGCAGATATGACCACAGAAAACGTGGGCAAACCCATCGCCATCGTTCTGGATGATATCGTCTACTCGGCTCCCAACGTGATCAACCCGATCACTTCGGGCACCAGCGAGATCAGTGGCAACTTCTCCGTCGAAGAAGCCCAGGATCTGGCCAACATTCTCCAGTCAGGTAAACTGCCCGCTCCGGCCAAGATCGTCCAGGAGCAGGTGGTAGGACCCACCCTCGGTGCAGAAGCCGTGAAGGGTGGCGGTCTCTCCTTCCTCATCTCGTTCCTCGTGATCTTTGCCCTCATGCTGGTGTATTATAATACCAGCGGCTGGGTGGCCAACATCGCGCTGATCCTGAACCTCCTGTTCACCGTAGGTATCCTCAGTGCCCTGGAAGCGACACTCACCGCACCGGGCATCGCAGGTCTGGTCCTCACCATTGGCATGGCCGTGGATACCAACGTGATCATCTTCGAACGCATCAAGGATGAACTGCGCAAGGGCAAGAGCTATCTGACCGCCGTAAACGACGGCTACAGCCGCTCACTCCCGCCGGTACTTGACTCGCACATCACCACCCTGATCACCGCCATCATCCTGTTCTACTTCGGTCTCGGACCCATCCTGGGATTTGCGACCACCCAGATCCTGGGTATCCTGCTTTCGCTTTTCTGCGGTATCCTGGTATCGCGCCTGATCAGCGATTTCTGGACCAATAAGAAGCGTCATTTCGAGTACTTCTCTGTGGTCAGCAACAACATCCTCAAGAACGCCAACTTCCGGTTCATCGAATACCGCAGGGTCGCCTACATGATCTCCATCGTGGTACTGGTCCTGGGTGTCGGAGCACTATTCAACGGCTTCGACCAGGGTGTGGAATACAAGGGCGGCCGCAGTTACACGATCCGTTTCGACAATGCGGTGCAGACCTCATCCGTAGGTGAAAAACTGAAAACGGCCTTCAGCGGCGAAAATCCGATCATCAAGACGGTGGGTGACAACAAGACACTCAATATCACCACGTCCTTTATGATCGACGATCCCAGCAAAACTGCCGACTCCGTGGTGGAATCGACCATGTACAACGCGCTGCGCGAAGAGATCGGTGCGGCCAAAACCTACTACGAGTTCAAGCGTCAGCATATCCAGAGTTCTCAAACGGTTCTGCCCTCCATATCAGATGACCTGAAAAAAGGTGCCGTAAAGGCCACGATCTTCGCGCTGATCGCCATCTTCATCTACATCTTCCTGCGCTTCCGCGACTGGAGGTACTCACTCGGAACCATCTTCGCCTTGTTACATGACGTGTTGGTAACCCTGATCGTATTCTCTTTCCTGAAGCATGTCGTACCGTTCCCGCTCGAGATCGATCAGCATTTCATTGCGGCCATCCTGACGGTCATCGGCTTCTCAATGAACGATACCGTAATTGTGTTCGACCGGATCCGGGAGAACGTACACCTGATGAAGGGTGCCGACAAGGGGACGATCATCAACCGTTCCATCAATGAAACCTTGTCGCGTACGATCATGACCTCGCTGACAGTGTTCCTGACCCTGCTCATCCTCTTCATCTTCGGTGGTGAGGTGACCCGTGGTTTCTCCTTCGCGATGCTGATCGGTGTCATCACCGGTACGTATTCGACCATCTACGTGGCCGCCCCCGTACTGGTGGATCTCGCCCGCAGCAAGCCGCTCTCGGGCATGCAGCAGGACGATGCACCCGCCAAGCGTAAGTAAATATCTCCTTGAGATCATAAGAAACGCCCCTGATGATACATCGGGGGCGTTTTTTTATTTAGGGCATGAAGGGATCCGACACATCCGGATAACATGACGCACGGTTAAAAGAAAAGGGCCCCGAACGGAGCCCTTTCCAACAGATCGTCTGATGGGATCAAATCGCAAATGATGTTCCACATCCACAGGTAGCTGATGCATTCGGATTGTTGAATATGAATCCGCGCGCGTCAAGTCCGGTCCCCCAATCGATCTCCATGCCATGCAGATACAAAGCATGTGCGGGATTGATGATGCAGGGAATGCCCTCGATCTCCACCCATTCGTCTTCAGCCTTCGGCGCTTCGAAAGCCATCACATAGGTCAGCCCTGAACATCCTCCTCCCTTTACGCCGATGCGCAGTCGATGGCCCGGAGCGATGTTGTCTTCCGACAGGATACGCTTCAATTCCTTTACAGTAGAAGGGGTCAGTCTTACCGGTGTATTTGTTTCCGTCATGATCATCAGGGTTGAGAATGCAAAGTTAAGAACAATGACCGCAATCGTAAGTTCGGACGCATTCGGTACTTTTGCGATCATCCCATCACGCATGTTGAATGACAATCTGCTCTTTGCCGGCCTCGCCAGCATCGTCCTGACCGTAGGCCTCTACCTTTTTTTCTGGTTCCGGGACAAGAAACAATTACAGTCGGCCGTCGAGACCCCGGCTCCATCAACCGTCCCTGTCCCTGAACCCGTCAGGGATCGGGAAATGGTCAGACTGCAACTGCAAGCCTATGAGCGGCTCATCCTGCTCACGGAGCGGATCGCATTGCACAACATCGTTCACCGCATCCCCGGTGAAGGCCTCCCGCATCGGGAATATGCCGGTCTCCTCATCGGACAGATCCGGTCTGAAGCAGAGCACAACATCACCCAGCAGGTATACGTCACCGATGCAGCCTGGGATGCAGTGCAGCGTTACCGCGAACAGAATGTCTTCATCATCGGCAACCTGTCTTCGGCGCTACCGGCCGAAGCCGATGGTCGTCAACTGGCTGGGATGATCCTGGAACTGATGCAGACAGATCCCGGAGCCTCCCTCTACCCGGTGGTGCTGGATGCCTTAAGATACGAGGC
>CANHUK010000173.1 GCA_947463755.1 Chitinophagaceae bacterium | reverse complement strand
GGTGCACCTTCTTTGGCGCGGCGACAACATCTGCGGCGCGTGATACCGTATCTGCGACCTGTAACAACCAACCGAACATAGGTGATGGAGTTTGACTTACCCAAAGATGCCGCAAAATTCGAAGACGCCTGCCGGCTTAACAAAATTTTGTGCCGGCCGGAAGAAAAGCGGCCCTTCCGGAACTGGAAGGGCCGCTGGGGGTCAGTCCTTTTTTTGCTGGTCCATCTGCATCAGTGCCATGATCTGTCGCATGGTCTTCTGCATGTTTTCACTGCTGCCATCGAGGAAGATGACATTCCCCTTGCCGACCTCTGCGAAATTCTTGATGGCTTCTGTCCACATGCTGAACAGGATCACATTGGTATCCAGGTTCGCCTGTTTCAGCTGTTCGGCGGCTTCGGTCATGCCCTTGGCGACCTCCTGGCGGAAGAGCGCCACTCCCTGCCCACGCAGTTTGGCTGCTTCACGTTCTGCTTCGGCAGAGATCTTGATGGCGTTACCCTCTGCTTCGGCACCTTTTGTCTTGGTGATCAGCAGGGCCTGCCCTTCATTCTCCGCCGCGGCCTTGAGGTTATTGGAGGCCACGACACGGCTCATACTTTCCAGGATGAGTTGATCGAAGGTAATGTCATTGATCTGCAGGTCGATCAGATGATACCCCCACTCTTCGAGGGCCTGGTCGATCTCTTCCTTTACGAAGGCTACGATCTCCCGGCGCAGACCGAGGATCTCTGACTGTCGCTTGGTAGCGACGAAGGCCCGGATCGTACCCTCGATGGTGCGGGTGAGGGCCTGCATCAGGTCGCGGTCGCTGAAGAATTTGAAGGCGACCTTCTTGACGGTCTCTTCAGAGTCATTCTGCACAGAATAGAGCAGCATACTCTTAAAATAAACGTTGGCCTGATCAGCGGTGACAGCCTGGAATTCCAGTTCCACGGAACGGTTCTGCACACTGACGGAGCGGAATACCTTCTCAAGGAAGGGGATCTTGAAGTTCAGTCCCGGACGCAGCACCCGGCGATACTTTCCGAACATCGTGATGACATCGATGTACCCCTGTTTGACGGTGACAAGGCTCGAAAAAAGCAGCAGGACGATCAGGATGATCCACACGAAGGTGGAGGATAACAGGAAATCCATGTGTGTTGTCGTTTTTTAGAATGTGTTGAAAAGATAAAGACGTTCAGGGCGCATCCGGGGTTGCATCCGAAGCGGCGGATTCCGACCAAATGGAGGCCAGGTGCAGCAGGGTTTCGACACCCTTTTCCATGTCCTGAACACTCACGTATTCCTGCAGGGAGTGAAAAGCCATCTCTCCGGTGAATATATTGGGGCAGGGCAGTCCCATGAAAGAGAGCCTTGATCCGTCGGTTCCGCCGCGCACCGGGTGCTTGAGTACCGACATGCCGGCCCGGCGGATGGCCTCTTCGGCACGGGCCACCACCCCTGGGTGGCGATCCAGCACTTCTTTCATATTCCGGTACTGTTCGGTCCGGCGCAGTTCGTAGCCCGCGCCCGGATGGCGTTGTATGACCTCATCGAGCAGTTTGCGCAGGAGCGCCTCGTATTCATCGAGCCCGGCGGTACGGAAATCACGAAGGATGAAACCGATGCTGGCGGATTCGGCCGTTCCCTGCATATGCACGGGATGCACAAAACCATCGCGACCGGAGGTTGTCTCCGGACTTAAACCAGTCCCGGGCAGGGCCTCCAGGAAGGCGGCAGCCACTTTCAGGGCATTCACCATTCTTCCCCTGGCAAATCCGGGATGTGCGCTGACTCCCCGGATCGTAATCTCCACCGCATCGGCGGAAAAGGTCTCGTCCTCCAGCGATCCGCGTTCGCTGCCATCGAGGGTATAACCGGCCACAGCACCGAGGCGCTGCATGTCGACCTTATCCACGCCGCGTCCAATTTCTTCGTCCGGGGTAAAAAGTAACCTGATATTCCCGTGCGGGATCGTGGTATCTCCCATCCAGCGGGCAGCGGCTTCCATGATGATGGCCACTCCGGCCTTGTCATCTGCACCCAGCAGGGTAGTACCTGAGGCCGTGATGATATCATCCCCGATGCGCTCGGCGAGATAGGGATGGCGCTCCGTCGTCAGTACCTGGGTAGGATCATCGGGCAACACAATGGGTCGGCCGTCCCATGACCGGTGCAGGATGGGCTTGACCCCCGTGCCGCTGCAGTCGGGCGCGGTATCCACATGCGCACAGAAACACACCACCGGAACGGGGTGAGGGACCGTAGCGGGTATTGTTGCATATACGTAACCTGCTTCGTCCAATTCGGCATCCGTCACCCCCATCTCCTGCAGTTCGCGGACGAGCAAACGGGAGAGGTCCTTCTGCTTTTCAGTTGAAGGCTGAGTGACACTGTGCGGGTCACTCTGCGTATCGATGCGAACATATCTCATGAAACGGTCGGCAACCGGGGCAATAGATTCCTTCATGGCGCAAAGATGAGACAAATTGCAGGTTTCACGGGCAGTCGATTTTCATTGCAGATATGTGCTTTTTTTCATATATTGAGTTAAACAACCCGACATGAAAAAAACGATCATCGGTTCCATTGTAGGTGGGATCATCATTTTCCTTTGGCAATTCCTGTCGCACACGGTACTCAACCTGCATAAGGGGGCGGAGCAATACACCCCGAAACAGGATTCCATCCTGGCATATCTGCAGTCGAAGGACCTGGCCCCCGGTCACTACCTGCTGCCCATGTTACCGGAAGGGTCTACGATGGATGACTACGCCAGTTTTGCGGAGGCCAGCGAGGGTAAACCCTGGGCGAGGCTTTCCTATTACGCCTCCCGTTCGGGGGATATGACCACCCCCATGATCAGGGGGCTGCTGACCAATATCCTGATGGTGGCGCTGGTGATCTGGTTGCTGGGGAGAATGTCCCGCCCGAGTTGGTCAGACATATTACTGGGGAGTCTGGTGATCGGATTATCCGGGTTCATGAACTTCCCGTATACTTCCCATATCTGGTATCCTGCCGGCAATATTCGGGCCGACCTGATCGATGCGGTGGTCATGTGGCTGGGGCTGGGGATCTGGCTGGGGTGGTGGCTAAGACGCCAACAGGCTCCCTGAAAAAGTTTCGGCCGGTAGCCGGTTCCCAACAGGAACCCGGTACCGGCCGGACACTGAATATTCAGTATGGATCAGGGTGTGATGATGAGTGGCTTGCCTCCGACGATCTCGACGAGTTCTACCTCGAAGACCAGTTCCTGGCCGGCGAGCATATGGTTCGCATCCATGATGATGACATCGGATTTCACTTCGAGGACCACGACCGGTACGGGCTGTCCGTATTGGTTGCGAAGGGTGAGTTGCAGACCCGGCTCCAGGGTCATGTCTGAAGGCACGTTTTCGGCAGGGAACTCGATGATGGCCTCCTCATCGCGGTGGCCGTAGGCTTCCTCCGGTGGGATCTGTATGGTCTTGCGGTCTCCGACGCGCATCCCCTGGACGCCGGCATCGAAGCCTTTGATCATTTGACCCGCACCTACGGTGAATTCCAACGGCTCACGACCTTCCGACGAATCGAACAGGGTTCCGTCGAGCAGGCGTCCGGAATAGTGAACGCGTACCTTGTCTCCGGTTTTTACTTCCATGGTGATTTTGTTTTACTTTGCTGATGCGATTCCTTGGCGCTGAATACCGTCGCCGGGGGACGGAATCGACCGACCGGATGCAGGTGCTAAAGAATTGGCTTTTATTTGAAATACAAAGTTATCCGGATTATGTGGGATTGAGTCATAAAAAAATATCAATATGAAAATGATTTGCGCGCTTTTGATGCTGGCCTCTTCGTTCTTATTTGGACAGGCGGCCAACAGTCAGACACCCAGGCCGGGTGCAGACCGTCTTGACCAGTACCTACCGGCCCTCAAGGGTAAGCGGGTGGGCATCTTTGCCAATCATACTTCCAGATTGAGCAATGGTACGCATGTGGTGGACACCTTACGGAGTCTGGGGATCCAGGTCCGGGCGATCTTCGGACCGGAACACGGCTTCCGCGGCACGGCCGATGCGGGTGCCAAGGTGGGCAATTACATCGATGAGCAGACCGGTATCCCGGTGATATCACTATATGGCAGTAAACGCAGACCTGCTGCAGAAGATCTGAAGGATATTGATGTACTTATCTTCGACATCCAGGATGTGGGTACCCGTTTTTACACGTACATCTCATCGCTGCAGGAGTTCATGGAGTCGGCCTTCATCCATGGCAAGCCGCTGTTGATCCTGGATCGTCCCAATCCGAACGGGCACTATGTAGACGGACCGGTGCTGGAGCGCGCATTTGCATCCTTCATTGGCATGCAGCCTGTTCCGGTCGTTTATGGAATGACCATCGGAGAATATGCGAAGATGCTTGCAGGAGAAGCATGGCTGTCGGCTCCGGCCATGAAGGCCCTTCAGGAACGCAGTTCCGGAAGTACAGAGGCCATGAACATAATTGCCTGCGACAGGTACACGCATCAGCGAGCCTATACGCTTCCGGTGGCCCCCTCTCCCAACCTTCCGGATATGTCATCGGTGTATTGGTATCCTTCGACCTGTTTCTTTGAAGGCACGGTGTTGAGTGAGGGCCGCGGCACGCGCACACCTTTTCAGGTGTTCGGTCATCCCTCCCTTCCTTCGACGCTCCATGCCTTCACGCCAACCGCCATGCCGGGTGCCGCCAATCCGAAACTGAAGGACCAGCTATGTTATGGATGGAACCTGGCGGCTTCACCTGAAGCGGTGAGAAAGAAGGTGGACGGAAGACTGCAACTCTCCTATTTGCTCGAGGCCTATCGTTTGTTCCCTGAGAAAGATAAATTCTTCATCCTGCCAAAATCTGGAGACCCCAAAGCCTCCTTCTTCAATAAGCTCGCCGGCAATGATGCGCTGATGCGTCAGATCCGGGAGGGCGTCTCTGAAAACGATATCCGGAAGAGCTGGGAGCCGGGATTGAGCGCGTTCAAGGCCATCCGGAAGAAATATCTGCTCTATCCCTGATATACCCGAAAGGCGGTTTAGGACTGATTAATCGAACAACGAAAAAGGGAGGCCGAAGCCTCCCTTTTGTATTGTATGGTGTGTTGATCAGAGCGGATTCTG
>CANHUK010000172.1 GCA_947463755.1 Chitinophagaceae bacterium | reverse complement strand
GTGTTGGTGAAATAGTTATGTGAGACTCCGTCCAGCACCCGCTTGTCGGCATCTTCATAATCCTGATAGTGGTTGTTGCTGAACCAGACTGCACCGCGTCCGAAGGTGGAGTAGGCGGAGAAGTAGATGCT
Organism: Chitinophagaceae bacterium; assembly: GCA_947463755.1. Classification (GTDB taxonomy): domain Bacteria; phylum Bacteroidota; class Bacteroidia; order Chitinophagales; family Chitinophagaceae; genus Pollutibacter. Next base: position 5,009 of record CANHUK010000172.1, on the reverse strand, counting down.
CAGGTTGTTGACGAACTGCGTGCCGGCCATGGACTGGAGTTGCCACATATTCTCCTGTTTGTTGCGCCCGGCTTTGCTCCATATGTCCTTCCAGTTGGCAAACAGGCTGTACTCCTTGCTATTAATGACTTCCAGCGCTTTGTCCCTGGCCATCTCGAAATGGAGTTTGCTGTCCAGGCCTTCAAGTCCGGCCACTACCGTTTTGGCATGGGTGTAATTGCCATTGTCCATACCGCCGCGTACCGTGACATTTCCGGATGCAAGGGAGCCCGAGGCCATGGTGAGGTAGGTTTTCGCCAGCATCGATTTGGCCAGGCCGCGGGTGGCGCGCCCGGGTTCGCCTGCCTTGGGATGGCCAAGGGGAAGGAGCATGGTTTCCGCTTTCTTCAGGTCGTCGATGACCTGTTTGTACACATCCTTGACCGGAGACCTGGGGATGCTGTTGTTGGGGTCGACAGATAGCGACTTGATCCTGACGGGTACCGCGCCGTAGAGTTGCACCAGTTGGAAATAGGCCCATCCTCTCAGGAAATAGGCTTCGCCGAGGATGCGCGTCTTCACTTCCTGATCGATATTCTGGTCGATCTTCTCGACATTTTCCAGCACGGTGTTGGCCCGGGCGATGACCGAATAGAAGCCGGTCCATGGTCCGTTCACACCCCAGTAGCTTTGTGGGTTTCCGGCGCCCGTGGTACCCAGGAACCAGTCGACGCCGGATACATGGTCGTCATCCAGGATCGTCAGATTCCATATGGGTTGCAGATAAAGATCGTACGTATAGAGGGCATTGTAGACTCCGGCGATGGCTGTTTTGGCATCCCCTTCGTTTTTGTAAAAATTCTCGGGAGAGAGGAATGAAAATGGTTTTTCCTCCAGCGCCTTATCGCAGGATGAAGCCATCAGCAACAGGGCTGCGAGGATCGAAAAACGAAGGTTGTTCAATATGCTGTTCATATATCGAATCATTTTAGGTGAGGGTCAGAATCCGCAGCGAAGGGAAAGTGTGTAGGTTCGGTTGTTGGGGTATCCACCCAGGTCGACACCAAACAGTGCCGGATTGTCGCCATAGCTATTGACTTCGGGATCGAAACCGGAGTACTTCGTGAAGGTGTAGAGGTTGTTCACACCCAGGGACAGCCTGAGGTTATTGACCCCGCGGATGCTTCCTGCCGGGAGATTGTAGCCCAGTGTTACATTCTTCACGCGTACAAAACTGCCGTCTTCAATGAACCGGCGGGAGAACATCATTGTCCTCCAGAACTGACGGATGGCCTTGGGTCCTGTGGCGTATGCGTTATCCTTTCCATCAGCCCATGCACCTGCCAGCATGGTTTCGCTGACATTCTTGGATGTGCCGATGTTGGCGTTCCAGACACTGTTCATGTTGACCACATCGTTGCCTTGCACGCCATTGATGAAGATGCTCAGGTCGAATTTTCCGTAGGTGAAGTTGTTGGTGAAGCCGAAGATGTAATCCGGGTTGACATCTCCGATGAAGGTCCGGTCCGTGCCTGTCAGGGCCGTAAGATCTCCGTCCAGGTCGCGGTACTTGATCTCCCCGACCATCCTGCGGATGATGTTGGCGGCTTGATTTGTGTACATCGGGTTGCTGCGGACTTCCGCTTCGTTATCGAAGTAGCCGTCTTCAATGAATCCGAACAGGGTACCGATGGGCATGCCCGCGATCTGGATGAAGGGGGCGTCGCGGGTGGAGATATTGCTGGCGAATTGTTCTTTCACATCTCCGCCGAGGCTGAGGATCTTGTTTCGGTTGAAGGAGATGTTGAACAGTGATTTCCACTGGAACTGGCTGTTTTTAACAACCACCGCATCGAGGGCGAGTTCGATGCCCTTGTTCTGTACCGATCCTGAGTTACGCAGCTGCCGCTGGAAACCGGAGGAACCGGGCGTGGTGATGTATTGGAGCAGGTTATCTGTGCGCTTGAGGTATGCATCGAGGTGCAGGGTGAGTCGGTCTTTCAGGAGGCCGAGGTCGATGCCGGCATTGTAAGCGCTGGTGGTTTCCCATTTCAGATCGGCATTGGCGGGTCCGGCGAATACATCATCTGCCAGTCCGGTTTGCAGGGTGCCGTTGAAGGGATAATTGTACACGGCCAGTTTAGCCAGGGAGGCGTAGGATCCGATGCCCTGGTTGCCGGTCTGTCCATAGCTCAGTCGCGCCGTCAGGTTGGAAATGGTTTTGCTCTTTTCGAGGAAGGATTCGTTGTGGACCTTCCATGCCAGGGCGGCGGACGGGAATCCGGCCCATTTGTTGTTTCGGCCGAATTTGGAAGAGCCATCCTGGCGGAAGGATGCAGTCAGCAGGTATCGGTCGTCGTACGAATAGTTGGCCCGGCCCAGGAAGGAGATCAGGGTGGACTGATACCGGTTGGTGATCGCGGGCAGGATCTGATCAGCGGCCTGCATGTTCTCATTTTTCAGCAGGTCGTTGGGAAAACCCTTGGCTTCCATCCTGGTCGAACTGCCGTTGGTGCGTTCGAAAGTCCCGGCTGTCATGGCGTTCAGGCTGTGTTTCCCGCTTTTGCGATTGAAAGACAGGATGCTCTCGGATACCATGCTGCTCCACAGGCTACCTGCCTTGAGGCCAGATCCCCTCACGCTGAAGCCTTCATATACGCTGCGGGGATAGTATTGATCGCGGTCGTTGGAACCATAATTGAAGCCCAGGTTTTGCCGGAGTTTGAAATATTTCAGGAAGCTGAGTTCTGCATAGTTGGATGAGAAGATATTGTAGCCATTGACCCGGTTGAGGACGTCGCGCGAGTAGATCTTAGGATTGGTGATGAAGAATCCTTCGCCGTTGCCATCGAATTCCTCTTCGCGGGAGATGGTCGACGGGTAGGTAAGGGCAGCGCGAATGACACCGGCGCTGGCGGCATCTGATTTATCTGTGCCGGTTTTTACGCCGTTGGTGACGGTGTTCGACAGGACGGTGCTGGTGCCGATGCGCAGGAATTTGCCGACATTCCGGTTGAGGTTGGCGCTGAGTCCGATCTTCCGGAAATCGGAATTGATGATGGTGCCATCCTGGTTCAGGTAGTTGAAGGTCAGGCTGTGGCTTCCGTTTTCACCGGATCCGGAAACATTAAGACTATACTGCTGCGAAAGGCCCATGCGGAAGATCGCGTTCTGCCAGTTGGTATTGTCGGTCATCAGGGTGTCCAGTTCCGCCTGGGTGTAGGGCAGTGTGTAGCTGGTTCCGTCGTAGCGGTTGGCGTTGAAGTACGACAGGTTCTGGAACCTGGCATAGTCATAAGGACGCAGCATGGCCAGTCTTTTAGTTACTTCTGCCGCTCCGACGTTCACGTTCAGTTCCACCCGATCCCGGCCGGTACGTCCCTTGCGTGTGGTGATGAGTACGACCCCGTTGGCGCCACGGGATCCGTAGATCGCGGTGGCGGAGGCATCTTTCAGGATATCAATGGATTCGATATCGTTCGGGTTGATGAACGCCAGAATGTTCAGGGTCTGTTTTTCGTCGCCACCGATGGAAGACGGTGTACCGCCGCTGTTGGAGTTGTTGAAGGGGACACCATCTATCACATAGAGGGGTTCGGTACCGCCGAGGAAGGAGTTCGAGCCCCGGATCCTGATGCTGAGACCTGCACCGGGCGCACCATCGTTCTGCGTGATATTAACGCCGGCCAGCTTACCCTGCATGGCTTGTTGTATGTTCAATGGATTGTCGCGCAGCAGGTCTTCGCGGTTGATGCGCTGAACCGATCCGGTCAGATCGGCCTTGCGTACCGATCCGTAACCGATCACCACTACATCCGAGAGCGTGGAAGCAACGGGTTGCATGGTGAGCTGGTAATCATTTCTGGTAGTCAGCGCGACTTCCGCATCGGTCTGGCCGACGTGTGTGATCAGGAGCGACTTTACAGTCGGACCCACGGATATGGAAAACTTTCCTTTCTCATCCGATACGGCCCGCAGATTTGAGCCCTTGGCGGTTATGGTCACGCCGTTCAGGGGAATTCCATTTTCATCCCTGATGGTGCCGGTGAGTTTCCTTTCCTGTGCAAACGCCCCGACGGGCAACATGAACAGGCAGGCCAAATAGATCCATAATTTCACTTTCATACGACAAGTCGGTTGTTTAGGATAATTTGCAGTGAAAAAAGCATCAAAATAAACAATTCTTGACATCTCTTCACACGATTTAGCCTGTTATGTCAATCAAGTACATTTTTATGCCCCTGCTCTGCGTCGCGTTGTCGACCCAGTGTCTTCGTGCGCAGCCGTTCATCAAGGAGATCCGCCAGTTTCGCCATCTGGATTCATTGCAGGCACCTCCCGCAAAGCCTATCCTGTTCATTGGCAGTTCGTCCTTCACGAACTGGAAGGATATTTCGGCATTTTTTCCCGGTCACGTGATACTGAACCGGGCGTTTGGCGGTTCTTCCCTTCCTCATCTGATCATGTATGCGGAGGATATCATTTTCAGATATGATCCGAAGCAGATCGTCATCTATTGTGGTGAAAATGATCTGACGGGCGGACCTGAGATCACCGGGGATTCTGTCTATCAGCGGTTTGTGCGGTTGTACAAATTGATCCGACATCGGCTTCCGAAGGTTCCTGTAGCCTATGTATCGATGAAGCCGAGTCCGAGCCGGGTGAAATATCTGCCGGCCATGCGGGAAGGAAACAGACTGATCGAGCGATACATGCGCAAGACGCCCCGAACGGAGTATATCGATGTGCATCGCCCCATGCTGGCGGCTGACGGTCGGGTATATCCGCACATATTTCTGTCCGACAGCCTGCACATGAACCGTAAAGGTTATGAGATCTGGCAGCCGATCATTGAGCCTTATCTAGTTAAATAGAAAAAGCCGCGGTTGATCCCGCGGCTTTCTGATATGTGTTATTGTAAGCGGCGGCTCAGGATTTCCGCTTGCGCTTTTTTCCGTACTGGCAGTCTTCGGGTTTCGATTTCACGTAGTAATCGCGGAAATTAGAGGCTTTGGGATCCGTACAGCCCT
>CANHUK010000171.1 GCA_947463755.1 Chitinophagaceae bacterium | reverse complement strand
TGAATCTACGAAGTGAATATCATCGATCACCCCGCCTCGTGTAACCCCTGATTTGATGCGCAGTCCATTGTCCGTGTGTTTGGCCGTGAGGTCACTGCAATAGATATGACGGATCCCGCCGGAGGTCTCACTGCCGAGGGTGACCAGTCCTGCACCGCGTCGGGCGATGCTCCGGCGGATGACGACGTATTCCGTTGGTCGATTGACGCGAAGGCCATCCCAGTCGCGGCCGGCCTTCAGACAGAAATTATCATCGTTGCAGTCGATGTCGCAATCTTCCACCAGACACCAGCTCGACGAATCGATATCAATGCCATCCGTACTGGGACCGGTACCGCCTTCGTTGTTGCGGATCACCACGCCGGCCACGGTAACATGCTTCGAATACAGCACCTGCACCGTCCAAAAGCCGGCATTACGGAAGGTCAGGTCTCGTACCGTCACATCTTCGGATGACTGTATCACAAGCGTTCGGACACGCTTGGCATCATAGTCCACGATCCAGCGCAGGCCACGTTTATCATAGTCTTTGCGCATGGTCCAGTACTTATCCCAGCAGAACTTTCCGCGGGCGTCAACGATCCCTTTGCCAGTGACAGCGGCCTTTTTCACGCCGATGGCATTGATCAGTGCAGAAGGCCAGACCATTTCGATGCCGGCGATGCGGGTGGACGTGTCGGGATAGTCAGCGAAATCCTGGGAGCCGAGGAGGGTAACGCCCGCGTCCAATCGAAGTTCGACGTTATCACGCAGGAATAGGGCACCGGAGAGATAGACGCCCGGCTTGAAGGCGACGACCCCGCCGCCGGCCTTCGCGCAGCGATCGATCGTTTGCTGGATGGCACGGGTGCTGTTGAACGTACTGTCAGGTTTGGCCCCCTGGTCGTTGACATACATGATGCGAGTAGCAGATGGCCTCAGACGGGCGCCGACCTTGCTGATCCAGGCGGGGGGCTGGGTTTTGGAAGTAGTTTGTGCAAAGGCAGGAAACGCCATCAGCAGACACATCAAACAATGAAGAAGCTTCATATTCATAGTTATTTGTAGATTCCTTTTCGTTAACCGACACTACAGCAATGGATCCGAAAACTAAGGTTGTGGTTTGTGGGTCAGGTCAGCATCCACCATCCATTCTATTCCGAACTTATCCCGGAACATGCCAAAATATGTGCCCCATGGGCTGTGCTGAATGGGCATTTCAATTTGTCCGTCCGTTGACAGCCCATTGAACATTTGATCGGCCTCTTCTACACTGTCGGCTTTCATATAGATCTTGCTTCGGGTTTCCATTTCATTATGCTTTCCCAGCATCGCCGGCGTATCGCTTCCCAATAACATACTGTTATTCCCGATCGGTAACGCAATGTGCATGATCTTTTGACCTTCTTGTCCAATGTCAGGACTGCCTTCGAAATTCATGTCCTTGAAACGTACGATCGAATTAAATTCACCACCAAAGACTGACTTATAGAATGTGAAGGCTTCTTCAGCATTCCCATTGAAATGAATGTAAGGATTGATAGATGCCATATTTTGCTATGTTAATTTTTCCAGGACTCCCTTACGTTTGACGATGTTCTTGTAATCCCACTGTATCTTCTCAGCTTTATCCAACCATCGAATCAATGCTGTAGTATCAATATCTAATACACTGTTATAGAAAACAGATGCGTCCTTAAATTTATTCCCCAATACATTCAGGCTCGCTTCTTCAAAGTCAGCACCGCTCCAGAACATCAGCCGTATTCCTTTTTTCTGTTTGCTGTAACCAACGATCGGATTACCGTCCAAGAACCAAACCGGATGGGCATGCCAGATCTTATTTTCAGCATTAGGCAACTGCTTGTCGATTATACTGGCCAGCAGATCACAGATTTCTTGATCCGCCGGAAGCTGACTGTTGTTATATTTTTCGACTTCTTTATTCATCTGCCAGGCTTTCCATTCCAGTTTACTATCAAATTTTATCTTTTTGCTTACTGCTTCAACGCTCAAGGGTGAGGGCTATCAGTCCGATCACGACATCATTGGCGATGCTGTGCAGCACCAGCCGATCGAGGGTGCGGGCGGGATCCAGCGGCATCTTCAGGACGGTGGCGGCACCGCCTTCTACTGCAAAATTTGAGAAGCCCTTGATTGATCCATAGCGATATCCCCGCGGGATGGATTTACCCATGGCCAGGGCAATCCTCAGCGGGCGAGGCGCATCGATGGTGAATGCGTATCCGTCATCATGCAGATCCTGTTCGATCGGCCACCAGTTCTGTGGATTGCGCAGCTCAAGGCGGTCAACGGACCCGTCGGAGTAATGCACTTCGACCAATCCATTGAGGAAGCGGCTCTGCATCGGATTGGTGGTTCCGGCCATCAACAGATGTGCCGACCTTGCACTGCCCTGCAGGGGAATGGTCACAGCGTCGGGATAGTTATCCCACATCGAGGTGAAGACGATGTCCTGTGCATTGCTGTCGAGCGGATGCAGGAAGCGCAGACTGTCACCGATGTGGAAGACCCCATCCACCGATGCGGTGCGTAATCCCCGGTCATCGATGACGGGATGAACCAACGGGTAGGCCCAGTTGCCGATGCCCTGTGTCGGGAGTTGCAGGGTTGGTACGGTCTGGCGGGGACTGAGGTATTGCTGGTCGAAGACCTTTCGTACCTGGGCGTTGTGATGTCTGGAGATATCTATCATTTCGAGTCTGCCGCGGACTTTAGATGGAGGTGCGGGAGGCTTTTGATCTAGGTACTCCACCGTGATGGGTGCCCACCATCGCATAGCGCCCTGACGGAGATGCATAAACGAAGTTTTCCATCCGGGCTTAGATAACGTTAATGCATAACCGAAATCTTTTTTCGCATGATTCGTGATCATCCCATGCACATCGCGTACACCGGTGACCTCGAGCTTGTTGAGACGAATGGGCCGGATCTCACCAACGGTCAGACGGTCCGCATACTCCGGCCGGCGGATGGGTTGTCCGCTCCAGCGGACTTCGAGGCGATGTGTCTGTGCAGGCGGGAGTTCGATCACCACCTGCGGATCTCCCACGGCGTCGGGATCGATGCGCCAGGCGACAGGCCTTCCATTGACACGCACCGATGCCACCTGGTCGAGTCGAGCGCGCAGTCTGCACTCGACACTGACCCCTTCGAACAGCGATCCGGAAAGATCATATTGATCCAGATCTCCGCGTCGCAAGAAAGCGTAATGGAGATCCGGGGTTTTAAGCCTTGCACTATCCCACGCAGCGGGGAATCCCGGCCTGATCAGGACCCGGCCCGACATCCGATCGGGACGGATGCCGAATAAACCCTCGGTAAGTGAACGGCCGGTCATACCGATGCCGTCTGCGAAGTCGCGGTAAAGTTCTCCGCGGATCGCATCATAAAAGGTCAGCTGTTGCAAGTTTCCCGGACTGGCACCGAGGTACATGCTCTCCATCAGCGTGCTTTTCCAGAGGCGCCAGGCGGCCTCGGGACGTCCTCCCTGCCAGTAGGCGAGGGTGGTATGCATGAGTTCGGAAAGGGCAACGTTGTTGAGCGACCAGGTGTAGGGTTGCCAATTGGTGGTGGACAGCGTGTAGAGCGAGGTGTCTGCAAGTCCGGCGGCGCGGATGGGGATGTGCGGTATCTCGCGGTCGATGTATTCGAGCGACTGCCAGGCCTGGAAGCGATCCGCCAGGGCGGCGTCAATGGCGTGGTAGATGGTCCACAATCCGGGTTGCTCATGGGCCAGTTTCCGACCAAGGGCATCGCGGAATTCGGCATGTCGCCCACGCACGGGCAGCCAGAGCAGGCTGTCCGCTGCCTTTTTGATGTGGTCGGCCTCCGTACGGTATGGCAGGGGATCCTTTCCGAGTATTCGGGCAAGCCCTTCCATCGTCCGGTGTGCCCGGTACATGTAGGCGGAACTGTGCGTCACGGCGCCCCCGCTGTACTGCAGCGCATCACTGGCCCAGATGGCGGCATAAGCATCGTAGAGCCCATCGCCATCCGCATCGAAATTTCGTTTCTCCCAGGCCAGGTGCAGATCGATGACCGGCCACATTTCCTTGAGCCAGGCCGTATCGCCCGTCCACAGAAAATGGTCGAGCATCTGATCGAAGAACACCAGGTTCATGTCGTAATGATGGGCGCGCAGATCGCCTCCCGGATTTCGGGAGATGTACCCGGCGCTGAACGGACCGGTGCCGAGTTTTTCGAGGTGGCGGGCCAGGTGCAGAGCGGTGTCCATGACGACAGGTGCGGTGAGTGGCGACTTCACCTGAGATCTCACGTATCCGGCCAGATGCGCGCGCGCGCGGTCGTGCCAACCCAGGACATCGGCCACATAGGCGCCGCGCCATCCGTTGAGGCGCATCCGCCAGGCGACGGCACCATGCATGAAAGATGGATGCTCCCATACCGCATCAGCCGCGATGGAGAGTGCGGGACCCAGCGCATTGATGTGCGGATCCGGTGTCTTCAACACGACCTGTCCGGCGCGTCGAACCCGCTCCCGTTCGGCCTCTGCGAAGATTTCAGGTAGCCGCGACCGTGAGTTCTTATCTGTCCCTTTTAATTCACCGCCAGCCGGATAAATATGAATATAAAATCGATCGCAGGAACTCAATGCAGCTTCTGCCCGCAGCAGGGGTGCGGCACTCGGCTTGGCTTCCAGGAGACGGACAGGATCCAACTGATGATCGGCATCTCCTACAGATAACCGAAACATCGACGGGAAGACACCCTCCAAGGGTGGTCGCAGACTATCATACCGAATGCTGAACCCTTCCGGTCCGATAGCGATGCGGTTGTTGCGACAATATTCGGGTTTGAGGTCGAAAGAAGATTCGGGATCTGCGCCGACATCTCCGTCGCGGGAGAACTTTCGGCCTGACACCCCGCCGTAGGCCATGACGAGTCGCATACCTGCCGGAATGTTCCGGGTCTCGCATTTGAGGATGAAGCCTTCATGATCGAAGGTGGCCATGGCCTGCAGACCTATCCTTCCGGAACCGAGCAGCCGATCCGAGATGTCATATAACATGGATCCCGCCCGATAGATCGTACGGATCGAATCCGAACCGGTCAGCCATCTACTGCCCGATGGGGTGATGATCCCGATCTTCAGGTTGCCGCCCATGCCCGGGAGATAGAG
>CANHUK010000170.1 GCA_947463755.1 Chitinophagaceae bacterium | reverse complement strand
ATATAGTGGTATTGAGACTTTTTTTTCGCTCCGCCGGGAGAACGACCTGCTGAGGGAAGAGAATGCCCGGCTTCGAAATCAGTTGAAAGAAGATTATGCATGGCCGGATTCCAGCAGCCAGCTGGTGAATGATACGTTGCGTATCGACACCCTGGTCCAGTATCGGAAATTCGTATATATGCCATCCCGGGTCATAGGTAACACCGTCAATGCCGAGCGCAACCATATCATGCTGCATCGGGGGGCGAAGCAGGGCGTTCAGGTGGGCATGGCAGTGACCAGTCCCTCCGGTGTGCTGGGCACAGTGATCGGTGTCAGCGACAACATGTGCGTGGTGATGAGCCTGCTGCATGCACAGACGCGCATCGTGGCGGTGCTGAAGCGGGGTGGCGGGTATGGCGAAGTCTCCTGGGATGGTGCAGACCCCCGGTATGTTCAGCTGACGAAGATCCCGCGAACGACCCTGGTCAGGAAGGGGGACTCTGTGGTGACGAGTCAGTATTCCGATAAATATCCGCCCGGTCAACTCGTCGGCTTTGTGGAGCGCATTTCAGAGGATCAGCAGTCGGGCACCTTTGACCTGATACTGCGCACGGCAGTGGATTTCAGGAATGTGCACCATGCTTATGTAATCCGGAATCTCCAGCAGGCTGAGATGGACGCGCTGCGCAACCGCATAAAGGAACCGAATGACTGATCTGCTCAAACATATCTTTCGTTGTTGCGTGTTCATCTTTGTGCAGGTATTCCTGCTCAACGAGGTTCCACCATTACACAGGTATGTTTCTCCGCATCTCTATTACCTCTTTTTGCTCTGGCTGCCCTTTCGTCTTTCCCGGATTTCGCTGTTGCTGATTGCCTTTTTTTACGGGTTGACACTGGATGCATTCATGCACACACCCGGACTGCATGCTGCCGCTTGTACGCTGATGGCGTATGTCAGGCCTTTTTTCATCTCGATCCTCCTCCCGAAGGAAGCCGGCGAGACGGGATATCCCGAACCATCTTACAAGAGCATGGGCATCACACCTTACGGAACCTACATCATGTTACTGACGGTGGTTCATCACTTGTATCTCACCCTGCTCGAGTGGTTGCAGCTCGGTGGTTTTTTGCTCTTCCTGGGAAAGATACTGGCGAGTACCGGCGTGAGTCTTCTGCTGGTGTTGATCACGGAGCTGGTTTTTTCCAGGAAGTCCAACTATCGCACCAATATGTCATGACGAGCAGATCCTACTTTTAATCCCGGTTTTCAGACCTTTACATAACGTATGCCGCTGTATCATCAATCCAGACAGACTGTCATCCAGGGAATCTTCCTGGTGGTCTTCGTCATATTGATCATACGCTTGTTTGTATTGCAGATCCTTTCGCCGCAGTATCAGATGCAGGCGATGGACAATGCCGTGTACCGCAGTATTGTTTATCCAGACCGTGGGATCATCTTCGACCGGAAGGGTAAGCCCATCCTGGAGAATACGCTTACGCGCGAATTGATGATCCTGCCGAACCAGCTCCGCGGGGTGGATACGGCGGGATTGCTGGCGATCTTAGGCATTGATACCGCAGAGTTCCGGCAGCGGCTGGTGGCGGCCATTGTCAAGAACGGCAGGTACCGGCCGACGGTCTTTGAGCCTTCCCTTACGATCGAGAAGTTTGTCAAGTTGCAGGAGAGTATGTTCCGGTTCGAGCCCGGTTTCTTTCTGCAGGAGCGTCCTATCAGGACGTATCCCTACAGGGCGGCCGCGCATATCCTGGGTTATATCGGTGAGGTAGACAGCACGATCCTGCGCCGCACGAATTTCTTCTACCAGATGGGTGACTACATGGGACTGTCAGGTCTGGAGCGTTATTATGAACCTGTGCTGATGGGTCAGCGAGGGGTGAGTTATCAGCTGAAGGATAACCGGAACCGGATCGTGGGCGCATTTGAGAATGGCAAGTACGATACGGCAGCGAAAGCGGGCCGGAATCTTCGGACCTATCTCGACATGGAGATCCAGGTCATGGCCGAGCGTTTCTTTGCCAACAAGCTGGGGGCAGTGGTGGCCATTGAGCCTTCCACGGGGGGCATCATCGCGATGGCCAGCGGACCTACCTATGATCCCAATCAGCTGACGGGGCCACAGCGCCGTCGGAATTTCTCCTGGATGCTGTCGGATACTGCGCGTCCGTTGTTCAACCGGGCGATCAAGGGGCAGTACCCGCCGGGGTCCACAGTCAAGCCGATGGGTGCGTTGATCGCGCTCGACCAGGGGGTCATATCGCCTGAATATGGATATGGATGTGGCGGAGCTTATGTGGCCTGCGGCCGTCCGATCCGTTGTTCGCATGCGGGCGGCGGTCATGCCGCAAATCTGCGCAATGCGCTGGCTAATTCCTGCAATTCCTATTTCTGTCATATCTATCGGATGTCGGTCGACAAGGGGCAGTTTGGCGGGGTGGCCAACGGGTATGTGCGCTGGCAGCAATATGCCAATTCATTTGGGATGGGGGTTCGGCTGGGACTTGATCTGCCGAGCGAAGACAAGGGCTTTATCGCCGATACCGGCTTTTACAATCGCATGTACCGCGGGGTCTGGAATTCCTGCAACAATGTATTCCTGGGCATCGGCCAGGGCGAGATGACCGCCACACCCCTGCAGATGGCCAACCTGATGTGTATCATCGCCAATAAGGGTTTTTTCTACACACCTCATTTTGTCGAACATATCGACGGTCGGGGCATCGAGGATACCATTCTGCAGCGTTTCGGCAGAAAGCACGAGGTTACCAGGATATCACGGGACGCCTATGAGGCGGTACAGCTGGGGATGCAGGATGTGGTAGATCATGGTACCGCCTGGGTAGCACGGATCGACGGTATCACGATGGCGGCCAAGACCGGGACGGCAGAGAATTATGGTATCATCAATGGCAAGCGGGAAAAACTTGAGGATCATTCCTGGTTTGTGTGTTTTGCTCCGAGGGAGAATCCGAAGATCGCGGTGGCCGTGGTGGTGGAGAATGCGGGATTCGGCGCCACCTGGGCGGGACCTATCGCCTCGCTGATCGTCGAAAAGTATCTGAACGACACCTTGCGTACACATCGGTTGAAGGAAGTGGAGCGGATCGCCTCCAAGGAGATCATCCTGCCTGTGATCCGGCAGAAGCGCCAGCGTCTGGACTCGATCCGGCGCGCGCGCGCGGAAGCGCTGGAGAGAAGCGTAACCGGAAACCGTGATGGACGAGCGACAGATCTCAGCACCGGGAGGGTCAAGGTCCCACCTGCACCCGGAATTGTGCATGACGTTTCGAAGCATGCGGGTCGGCCGGCACAGGGTGGGGGCCCGGTTCCGACGGAAGGGCATCGTTTACATAAGGTTGCCATAATCAGAAAAGATGAGGGGACGAAATCCTGAGATCGCCCGTGGGGTGGATTGGGCAGTGATCGCCATCTACCTGATGCTGGTGAGCATCGGTGTCATGAGCATTTTTGCTGCCACGTATCGCGATGAGTCCATTCTGCAGGGATTTCTTTCGTTGAAGACGGACTATAGCAAGCAGGCGCTGTTCTTTGTGATTTCGATGGTATTGGGTGTCTTCATTTTGCTGATCGACAGTAAGCTGTTCACAGCCACGGCCAACTTGTCATATGTTGCGGGAATCCTGCTGCTGCTGCTTGTGTTTCCTTTTCATACCGAGGTAAAGGGTACCAAATCGATCATCCGTTTTGGTACTTTCCAGTTGCAGCCGGCAGAATTATGCAAGATCTTCGTGAATTTGGCCCTCGCCAAATATCTCTCTCAGCTTGAGACAGATTTCCATCGCCTGAAGGATCAGCTGATCGCATCTGCGCTGGTGTTGTTGCCGGCCATCCTTGCCATCTTCCAGAGTGAGACCGGTTTGGCGTTGGTATATTTTTCCTTTTTCCTTGTGATGTATCGGGAGGGGTTGCCATCCGTGGTGCTGGTCGTCGGGATCTCTTTGATGGTGCTGGTGATCGCCACGCTCTTGTTGGACCCAAATCTGTTGGCCGGCATTCTGACTGCCCTGGCCCTGGCAGCCATCTATCTGTTCCGGAAATCTTTTCGCAGGAACCGGGGTCTGCTTTTCATTATTATCGGGTGCTGGGTGGTGAGCGTGGGCATTCAGCGCTTCGCTGTGCCAATTCTGTTTGAGAAAGTACTGAAACCCTATCAGGTGCAAAGGATCTATGCTACCGTGGGCAGGGATTTCGTGGTCGATCCCGAGACCATGACCGAGGAAGATATCCGAAAGATGGAGGACCGGAAAAAGGCGACAACTTACAATGTGAAGCAAAGCAAGATCGCCATCGGTTCGGGCGGTTTCCTGGGTAAGGGCCTCATGAAGGGTACCCAGACCCGATATGATTTTGTGCCTGAGCAGCGGACTGACTTCATCTTCTGTACGGTCGGGGAAGGCTTCGGCTTCATTGGTAGTGCCGTACTCCTTATGCTTTATCTGTTGCTGCTTATGCGTATTGTGCAGATCGCGGAACGTCAGCGGAGTACTTTTTCGAGGTGTTATGCATATGGGGTCGCTTCTGTCATCTTTTCGCACGTATTGATCAACATCGGCATGACCGTGGGCCTGGTGCCCGTCATCGGCATCCCGCTTCCATTCATGAGTTATGGTGGAACGGCGTTGCTGACCTTTACTGTATTGCTGGCCATCCTGGTTCGGCTGGATGCCGACAGGCTGATGAATCTGCGTTGATGTTCAGACAATAAGTTCCGGAACGCTGTCGGGCGGGTTCAACCATCCTGTCTGCATGCTGTTCCCTTTTCATTCACGTTTCATTTTAAACCCAGTACATGAATATCATTCCGTTATCGGAGGGCAGTTTCACGATCGATCAGGGTAAGGAGTTCATCCCCTTTGACACGGACAGCGACCGGTTGTCTGATCGGACCCGGGGCAGTCTGTTGGTGGAGATCCAACCCTTTGTGGTGGTGACGGACAACGACGTGATCTTGCTGGATGCGGGTCTGGGCTTTGCTGATGATACCGGCATTCTTCAGATACATCGTAACCTGGTGGAAGCGGGTTTGAATCCGATGGATGTCACGCGCGTTTTGATGTCGCATCTGCACAAGGATCATGCGGGCGGCATGTCCATGTCCGATGGCTCCGGCCGGCGGGT
>CANHUK010000169.1 GCA_947463755.1 Chitinophagaceae bacterium | reverse complement strand
GGACGGTGGGCATTGCATCTTCATCCTTCCAAAGCGCCGTGGCCAATGATGTGAAATTCATCTTTGCAGATGGCGGTGACCATTCGCTGATGCATCCCGCCATTCATACCGACGGTAACACACTTGTATTTGCGTCCGACAAGGCTGGTGGTTCCGGTGGATTTGATCTTTATGTATCCGCCCGTTCCGCAGAAGGCGTGTGGTCAGACCCCAAACCACTGAGTGGAGTCAACACGGCCGGTAATGAACTGTTTCCTTCCTTTGGTCAGAATGGGAAACTGTACTTCAGCTCAGATGGCATGGCCGGCCTGGGTTGCCTTGATATTTACGTAGCAGATCTGGCCGCCGGTGCAGCCAAAAACATCTCACATCTTTCTTATCCGGTGAATTCAGCCTACGACGACTTCGGCTTTGCCATATCAAAGGATGGTAAGTTCGGTTATTTTACGTCCGACAGGCTGGGTTCTGATGACATCTATAAGTTTGGGTTCGAGGAAAAGAAAGTAAAGGTTGCCGGCTCCGTAAAAAGCGAACAATCTCCGGCCGGTAAACCCGGTGTGGAAGTTGTGCTGGATGAAAAGACCCCAACAGGAGAATATCGTAAATCCTCTTCAGTCCAGACCGATGCCCGTGGCGAATATGGTTTTCAGCTCAGGCCCGGAAGGGAATACAGGGTGACCATTCTTGATGGCGATAAAAAGGTATCCAGAGAGATCAGACCCGATCTGTCCGCCAATGCTCAGCGCAAGGTGGAAGATATGATGATCCATGATGCGCCTCCACCCGCACCCGTAACACCACCTGCACCTGAACCGGCCGTTGCACCTGCACCCACCAGCTTCAAGGTCAATTTCGATTTCAATTCAGATGAAGTCAGGGCTTCGGACCATGAAGTGCTTTCCAGTGTCAAAGCGGCCATGGATGCCAATGAATCCATCGTCTGCCACCTCGCGGGACATACCGATGATGCCGGTAGTGCGTCTTACAATGCAAAGCTGTCCAAGCGTCGCGCAAATGCGGTGAAGGCTCACCTTGTTTCCCTTGGTCTGAAGGGCTCAAGGATCAAGACGGCCTATTTTGGAAGTACCATGCTCCTCGTAAAGACGAGTGACCGTGGTGAAGCAGAAGTAAATCGAAGAGTAGAAATCGAACTCAAGTAAAATGAAGAGATAGACATCGCCATGTCTTCATGAAAAACCAGATAAAAAAGAGAAGCAATCGCTTCTCTTTTTTGTTTGCAGCTTTTATATGATATGATCGTTTGTATCTGATCGTATAAATATGAAAAACACATACATATATTTTGTAACTTGATGATATGACAGAAAGGATACGTGCCCTGTTTACCTTGATACTCTGCCTGAGTTCCATCCTGCTTTCCGCCCAGGAGGAATCTGTGACACCGGAGGAAGCATTGCGAAAGCGGATACGGATGGCGAGGACCGTCAAGGAGCGGATCTCTGCAAATTATGCTATGGCCAACTACTTGGCCGACACCGACTCTGTTACTTCAGACCGATTTTTCAAGATTGGATACGACCTCGCGCTGCTGCACTCAAATCTTGAAATGCAGGCCAAATACTTTTATCTGAAGGGAGTACTTAGATACAATCAGGGTGATTTCCCGGATGGAGAAAAGCTGGCCAGACGATCGCTTGTCCTGCTCCGGGATTCGCGAGACACTGTACTTAAGTTACATGTGATCGGTCTGCTGCTGAATGCCATGGAGTATCAAGCCCTGGATATCAGTCAGGAAAAGGAGTACCTGGATCTGTTCTACAACACTGAATATTTGGAATCCCGAAGTGATGCAGGGCCTAACCTCGCGCGTGGTTTTATTTATGCATGTCTTTCCTGGTATTACATTCAAAAGGATAATGAAAAAAGCAGGCAGGCATTCCTGAAGCAATACGAATGTTACAACAAGATCGCCAACGATGAGTTGCTGATGAGCTATCACATCAATTATGCCCACTTCAACCTGTTCATCCATAATTTTTCGGAAGCTACAAGACAGGCCCAAACAGCCGTGGATATATGCAAAAAGCTTGGCAACCGAAATGAGATGGATTTTATGCTCTCGTCCATCAGTCTGGCTACGATGCTCATCTATGAAGGCAAATTTCACGAGGCCCGGGGCATTTACAACAACGTGGTGAGTGTGAGCACCCGCATGCGGCAGGATCTCATCGAGTCGGAAGAGAAGGGGCATCAATTGGACCTGGCGAATGCCAAGGTAAAAGCAGACCGTAAGATCATGACCATCATCGTGATCGCCAGCCTGCTGATGATCTCACTTATATTCATTCTGCTCCGGTGGTTCTACCGGCTCAAATCACTCAGGGCCGAAATCAAACTGAAAGAGAACATTGCCATGGATCTGCATGATGAAGTGGGTACCATGATCACCAAGACCATCTTTCTTACGCAAAATATACTGAACTCGAACCCGGACTCCGATCCCCGGTTGCAACAGATCGTTGAGCAGAGCAGACAGGTCAACGCTTCCTTCCGTGATGCGATATGGAGTACGGATACCCGCACCGATGAACTTCAGAACCTGGTGGATCGCATCGCTGAAACCGGGCATCATGCGACCGAAGGCACATCCTGCACTTTTTGCTTTCACCGGCACGAGCGGCTTCCCAAAAGGCAGCTCAAACCACTGGAGAAACGCAATATTATGCTGATCGTACGGGAAGCCCTGCACAATGCGGTGAAGCATTCGAACGGAAACCGGATCGACATGTCCGTGGTACCACAGGATGACCGGCTGGTATTCACCATCATTGATAATGGTACGGAAGTCAACCAGGACGAAAATCGTTACGGCATGGGACAGCACAGCATGCGGCAGCGTGCTGCGAAGATGGGTGCAGATATCTTCATTGGACCTGCTTCAGACGGTTATGTTGTCCGGCTGATCGTTTGATCGCAATGGTAGATTTTGATCATGGTCATATAAATATGATATGACATTGTATATAAAAAAGATCCCCGCTGCAAGGCGGGGATCTTTTTAAATTTATTTCAGAAACTATTTCTTAGGATTCCCATCGACATCCAATTCGATGATCTCCAATCCGAACTTCTGCAGGCCGGGCAGGATCTTCGCCTTATCGCCTACCAGCAGGATGTTCATGCGATCCATATCGATCCATTTCTTCGCGAGGGCATCGACCTCGGCCTTTGTCATATTTGCCAGGATCTGTGCCTGTTGTTCGACAAAATTGCCGGGCAGATCGTATTCGAGGATGCGACTGATGAATCCCGCCTTCTGAATGCCGGTCTCATACTGCAATGCATCCCGCTGTCCGATAGCCTTCTTAGTGAAGTCGAGATCCTCCTGCTTCACGCCGTTGGACGCATAGGCCTTCATGTCGCGCATCATATCACTCAGCGCGGAGTCCGTCGCATCGGCACGGATGCCGGCGCTGAATGTAAAGGTTCCGGCATAGCGATCGCCGTTGAAGCCGGAACGTGCTCCATAGGTCCAACCTTTCGTTTCCCGCAGGTTGTAATTCAGGATGCTGTTGAAGGAACCGCCGAGCGGATAGTTCATCAGGTTGGCACGATAATATTCGCCGGTTGCATCATACTTCAAACCCGTCACCCCGCCCACACGGAATTCAGTCTGTGCCGCCTTGGGAACGTCGATCAGATAAATGCGGGTCTTGGAAACCGCTGGTGCTGCAGCCGGCGCCGGCAGTTCGATCTTGCGGTCAGGCAGATTGTTGAGGAATGCCAGACGGGGCATGATCTCTGTTTCGGTAATATCGCCCACTACGACCACCTTCGCACCGCGACTGATCATATATTGATCATAGTATGCCTGAACATCCGCCAGTTTCAGCGACTTCACGGAGGCCTCTGTACCTTCTTCACTGACCCCGAGGATATTATCCTTTCCGAAATTCAGTTTGTCCCATACCGTGCTGGCGATGGCTGCCGGCTGAGATTTCTGTTGTTTGAATCCTTCAAGGGCCTGCTTTTGCAGCCGATCAAAGGCGGCCTGGGTGAAGTTGGGGCGGAACATCCGCTCCTCCA
The DNA here is from genome assembly GCA_947463755.1 of Chitinophagaceae bacterium. Lineage (GTDB taxonomy): Bacteria > Bacteroidota > Bacteroidia > Chitinophagales > Chitinophagaceae > Pollutibacter. Next base: position 1,156 of record CANHUK010000169.1, on the reverse strand, counting down.
GCAGGTCAAGGGTCTGCTTGAGGTTCTTTTTCAGGGTTTGTACCGTGAAATTCATGCCGTCAAAATCGCTGGAGACGGATACGGAACTGCCCAGTTTCTGCAATTCAACGGACATCTGTTCTGCGGAAAAATTCTTCGTATCCTCATTCAGCATGGCTGCCGTCATCCCGGCCAGACCAACTTTGTCGAGGGAGGAAGCCTGCGCCAGATGGCCACCCGGAATGCTGACAGAAAGCGTCACCGTCGGGATCTCATCATTTCGCGTACCGATCATGCGGATACCATTGGGCAGGTCCTTGCGCCATACCGGTGGAACCTTCACCACCGGGTTTGGTCCGTTGCCCGGAACCTTGCTCCGATCGAAGTCCTTCACTTTGCGATAGGTCAGACCCTCATACCCATAGGAAGGGGCCTGATAGCCGGTCTGGTCAATTTTATAGTTATCCGCCGCAGCGATCAGCTTCTCCTGACCCTTTGTCAGTACACTGACGGTCACACTCGGGCGACCCTTGATGTATTGCTCATACACCCGCATGACGTCTTGCTTGGTCACGGCAAGGTATTGCTGCAACTGCTTGCCTATCTGGTTCGGCGTGCCTGTATAGGTCTGGAAAGCCGCCAGCTGCGTGACCTTTCCGCTCACACTCTGCAGCCTGTTCACGTACTGAGACTCAATGCCACCCTTGAATCGGGCAATGTCCTCATCTGTCACGCCACGGGTCTCGAATGCCTTCATCGTGGCGGCGAACATGCTGTCAAGCTGGGCAAGCGAACGACCGGGGTAGGGGACCAGCTGGAAGAAGAATTCTCCCGCCAGTTCCGATTGCTGGCTGAAACCGCTGGCCTGAAGCACCTTCTGCGTCTTGATGAGTTCCTGGTACATTACCGAATTCTTGCCCTGTCCTATGACAGAAGCGAGGCATGAGAGCGCAGCCATATCCGGATGATAGTCCGGTACCGTCGGGAAAACCTTCACCAGCAAGGGGATGCGCGCGTAGTTGTCGACGTAGGAAACATAGCGGTCTGATGCCAGCTTCACAGGCTCCAGCTTCGTCTTCTCCACCGCCGGACCCTTGGGGATCCTGCCGAAATACTTCTCCACCAGTTTCACGACCTCTGCGGTCTTCACATCGCCGCCGATCGTGATCGTGGCGTT
>CANHUK010000168.1 GCA_947463755.1 Chitinophagaceae bacterium | reverse complement strand
GATGTCGCTAATTCCGATACCTGGAAGAGTCAGATGGTGCAGCTCGGCGTCGGCATCAACTTCTGATCCCTTCATCCGAGCCGTTCCGCATATGGCAAGGCAGCCAGTCTGTGTGACAGACTGGCTGTTTTTTTTAAAAATACTGACAGGTTTTCCGGTGGTTGCGGGGTCGGTTATGGACTGCCGGGGGGTATAGGTACCACTTTGCCATCATTGGCATCAATATTGTCCTGAGGGGTGTGATTGTATTTTTGATCGGGGAGGCATTAAAACGTGTCAGCCTGTCGTTAATGTGGAAAGCTATGAGTTTGGACAGAACGTATCATATGGCGGACGATGACATGGATTTCATGCCGATCATCCCGCTGAACGAGGGAGATGGGGACGGACCGGATGAGATTCAGATCCCGGAGGACCTGCCGGTGTTGCCATTGCGCAACACGGTGTTGTTTCCGGGCGTGGTGATTCCGATCACGGTGGGTCGCGACAAGTCGATCAAGGCGGTCACTGAAGCCTATAAGGGCAGTAAACTGGTCGGGGTTCTGGCTCAAAAGGACTCCAACGTCGAGGATCCCGGGGTAGACGACCTGGTCAGGGTGGGTACGGTGGCCAAGGTCATCAAGCTCATCAAGATGCCGGATGGAGGAACGACGGTGATCATCCAGGGGCGCAAGCGCTTTGAACTGCTGGAAGTCACGGAGCAGGAACCTTTCTTCCGCGGGCGGATCCGGGTACTGGAGGAGACGGTGATCACAGATGATCAGCAGTTTGATGCCACGGTCAGCTCCATCAAGGACCTGGCCGGGCAGATCATCCAATTGTCTCCTAATATACCGACAGAGGCAAGCATCATCTTGCGAAACATAGAGAACCCTGCCTTTCTGATCCATTTTGTGAGCAGCAACCTGAACAGTGATCTCTTCGAGAAGCAGCAGCTGCTGGAGATGGATGACCTGAAGGCGCGTTCGGAGACACTGCTGCATCTCTTGCAAAAGGAATTGCAGTTTGCCGAACTCAAGAACAAGGTCACGACCAAAACGAAGACAGAGCTCGACAAGCAGCAACGGGAATATTTCCTGCAGCAGCAACTCAAAAGTATCAAGGAGGAACTCGGCGGAGATGCGAACGACCGTGAGCTTCAGGACATGCGGAAGAAGGCGGAAACCAAAAAATGGTCGAAGGCCGCTGCAGAATTGTTCAAGAAGAACCTGGAAAAGCTCGAGCGTATGCATCCCAGCACGCCCGACTATTCCATTGTCTACAACCACCTTGATCTGTTGCTGGACCTCCCCTGGGAAGACTGCACGGAGGATAGTTACGACCTTCGCAAGGCCAAGAAGGTACTGGACGCGGACCACTACGGAATGGACAGGATCAAGGAACGCATCCTTGAATACCTGGCTGTTCTGAAGCTGAAGGGCGATATGAAAAGCCCGATCCTCTGCTTTGTGGGGCCTCCGGGTATCGGTAAGACCTCGCTGGGCCGCAGCATCTCTAACGCCATTGGCCGCAAGTATGCCCGCATCAGTCTGGGCGGCCTCCACGATGAGAGTGAGATCCGCGGTCACCGCAAGACCTATATCGGGGCTATGCCGGGCCGGATCCTGCAGACCATCCGAAAGGTCAAGACATCCAATCCCGTCATGATCCTCGACGAGATCGACAAGGTAGGACGGGATCACCGGGGCGACCCATCTTCCGCACTGCTGGAGGTCCTGGATCCCGAACAGAACCATTCCTTCTATGATAACTACCTGGAGTTGGAGTACGACCTGAGCAAGGTCCTCTTCATCGCCACGGCAAATGATATCCAGAGTATTCAGCCTGCACTCCGGGATCGGCTCGAGATCATAGAGCTCAGCGGCTATGCCGTTGAAGAGAAACAGGAGATCGCCAATCGTCATCTCGTACCCAAACAGAAGGAGATGCATGGCCTGGGTAAGGTGCCGCTTAAGGTGAGCCCGGATGTACTTCGCATGGTGATCGAGCAGTACACCCGTGAGAGCGGGGTGCGTGAACTCGACCGGCAGCTGGCTTCGCTGATGCGGGCCATGGCCAAGGAGTATGCGATGAAGGGACGGATCAAGGGTACGATCACCCGCAAGGATGTGGAGCGTATCCTCGGAAAGGCGAGGTATTCCAACGAGATCTATAAGACGGCCAATATGCCCGGGGTAGCCGTTGGACTGGCCTGGACCTATGTAGGCGGTGACATTCTGTTCATAGAAACAAGCCTGAGTGAAGGCAAGGGAGAACTGAAACTGACCGGCAACCTGGGCAATGTCATGAAGGAGAGTGCGGCCACGGCGCTTACCTACCTTCAGTCCAACGCCAAGAAGATCGGCATCGATCCTGTACTTTTCAGGGAACGCAATATACATATCCATGTTCCTGAGGGGGCCGTCCCGAAGGATGGTCCGAGTGCGGGGATTACGATGATGACCGCTTTGGCTTCCGCCCTGACCAGCCGGAAGGTACGTTCTCACCTGGCCATGACCGGCGAGGCCACCCTCCGCGGACAAGTGCTGCCGGTTGGCGGCATCAAGGAAAAGGTGCTGGCGGCCAAGCGTGCGGGCATGAAGGAGATCATCCTCTGCTGGCAGAATGAGAAGGATGTACAGGAGATAGAGACCGGCTTCATCGAAGGCATTACCTTCCATTATGTAAAAACCATGCATCAGGTGCTGGAACTGGCCCTGTCATAAACTTGCAGCATCGATTTTTGAGCAGGGACGTCCTTTCCGGGATGTCCCTTTTTTTATGTTCTTTGCATGGAAATCAAAAAAAGGGTTTTTTTTCTGCCAGCATCCTGAACATTTCAAAAGAAACCTTGTTATTCTTGAAAACTACGCAAGTTAGTTTTTCATGTTGGTTGTTTTAAGGGTTACAAAATTCCCCCATTTCCATGGGGGATTTTCTTTTTTGTCAGGTTCCAATCCTTATTTTCGCCCGTATGCGGATGTTCAGACGCATCTTTCTGATCTTCTGGGGATGTCAAGTTGCCTGCGCCACTATGGCGCAGACACTTGGCGGGCAGTCAGCCTTCTCCTTCCTTCGGCTTCCGCCTTATCCCTTGATGAATGCCCTTGGCGGCGCCAATACATCCGTGATCACCGATGATCCGGCAGTAGCCGCGTACAATCCGGCGCTCCTCCGCTCCTTACATCACGGACAAATGACTGCAGCTTTCAATGCCCATCCTTCAGGGATGCGACAGCTGGGATGGATGATGACAGCTGCGCCGGCTCGCCGGGCCATTGTTCTGTCCGGCGGTATCGATCTGTTCGACTATGGAACAGCCACTCAGACGGATGCAGCGGGTAATGTGCTGGGAGATTTCAGCGCGCGGGACATGTCGGTGCGTCTGTCTGCCGGCGGGCGTTATCTGGAACGTTGGTATGGCGGGGTGAATATCAAAGGCGCTTTCAGTCGGTATGGCATCTACAGGTCCGGCGCAGTCCTGGCAGATGTCGGGGTGAATTACCACGATAGTGCACAGGGGTTTCAGGCGGGGGTGTTGTTCCGAAACATGGGCGCTCAGTGGCGCACATACGACCAGGTGAGGGAGGACATGCCTTTTGATGTGCAGCTGGGGGTTACCAAGCGATTGAAATATGCTCCGCTGCAGTTCTCCCTGACGGCCCATCGATTACACAGATTCGATCTGCTGTATCGAGACACGCTGTTCATGGCCGATAACGGCTGGTCAGGTGCGGGCGGCGGAGTTCCTGAAAAGATACTGCGGCATGTCACCCTGGCGGTTCAGGGTTTTGTGGGTGAGCGCATCGATCTGGCATTGGGATACAGTTTCATGCGTCGGGCTGAATTGTCGATCCCCGGGGCGGCCAATGGGATGGCAGGGTTTTCTGTAGGTGCCGGCGTCAGTCTCCGCAGGTTGAAATTTCGGTATGCAAGATCGGTTCATCGCCCCGGTGCGGCCTTCAGCCAGTTCTCTGTTACGGCAGACCTGTCAAGGCCTTGATTCACGAATGTATCGTTTCATTTTCAGGTCCTTTGTTGCTGGATCTTGCACCAAGAAAAGTGTAACTTCGATCCGACCCGGTTGCTCCCGGGAAGCGAATGTCTGAGGGCATGGTGGCATACAAGAGAATACGGCATCCGGCGGCACTGACCGGGGCGCAACTGGACGCATTTCTTGCGCTGGGATGGTATCGGATGAATCAGACGATCTTCACGGTGACCCACAGTTTTATTCATGAGCTTCGTGATTTCCGGCCGGTCTGGTGGTTGAGATTTCCGGTACAGGATCTGCCGGTCAGGGATGCGCACCGACGCATGCGTAAGCGGAATACATCCTTTCGGGTTGAACTGCTGTCAGACTATCGACCACATCCTACCCATGAATTGTTGTATAACAAGTATCTGGAGTCCGTGCCTTTTGATGGGTATAGTTCCATTCATGATGCATTGTATTATGATGGCGATGAAACTATTTATAATACATATGCTCTTCAGATATGGGATAGGGAGAGGTTAGTAGGGATGGGTATTTTCGACACCGGTAAAAAGTCCGGATCTTCCATCCTTCATTTCTACGATCCGGAATATGCACGGTTCAGTTTAGGCAAATATCTGATCCTGCTGACGATGGATGAATTGCGCGCGCGCGGTTGCAGCTGGTATTATCCGGGGTATGTGGTAACGGATGTTCCCCGATTTGACTATAAGCTCTTCTTGGGTCGGGATGTGGCGGAATACTTCGATCCGGGATCGCAGACCTGGAAGCCATGGAATGACGATGTGCTTCGATCGGTATCCTATACAGAGGAAGAATGGTCCGCATATTTCTCGGAATTTTTCATTTGAGTTCAGCGTTGCAGTCGGGATGATCGCCTGAAGGATGATCATTCCGGATATATGTGCATCAAAAAGCGAAGGCAGGCGATCATGCATGAACATCCGACATATCAACGCACACGCATTGCTCCGACGCCGAGCGGATTTCTGCATGAAGGGAATATCCTGTCCTTTGTGCTCACAGCAGGTCTGGCTCGTCGGTATGGCGCATCGATCCTGTTGCGCATAGATGACCTCGACATCGGGAGGGTCAGGCCGGCCTATGTACAGGATATCTTTGATACCCTGCAATTCCTTGACATCCCCTGGGATGAGGGACCCGTTGACGCGGATGATCTCCGACGGCAATGGTCGCAACGACAACGGGTGGATAAATATGCAGAGATGCTTCGCACACTGCAGGAAAGGGGCTGCGTC
>CANHUK010000167.1 GCA_947463755.1 Chitinophagaceae bacterium | reverse complement strand
AGCTGGGTGTGATCATCAAGCCGGTCGATCAATTACGGATCGGTTTGGCGTTGCACACCCCGACCTTGTACAATATGAAGGACATGTATGCCACGACGATCACCGCCGACCTGGAAGGATATGCCGGCAGCGGGAGTCAGACGCAGTCCTCGAGGGATTTCAACAATGGATATGACGGGGAGTTTGCCTACAATTTCAGCAACCCGCTGCGACTCATGGGTGGCATCTCCTATGTATTTCGGGAGGATGCAGATATCACCCGTCAGCGGGGTTTCATCAGCGCTGATATTGAATATCTGAACTATCAGGGATCTACCTTCACGGCCTCCGATGCCACGGCCAATGCCGGATCCTACTTCACGGAATTGAACCAGGCCGTGGACAGGGTGTATCGTTCTGCCATCAACGCCCGGGTGGGCGGAGAGTTGAAATTCGAAACCTTCATGGTCCGCGGCGGCGTAGCCTATTTCGGAAACCCTTATGCAGCGGGCAATGAGTCCGCCCGGAGGCTGAACATCAGCGGTGGACTGGGATATCGAAACAAAGGGAAATTCGTGGACCTGACCTACGTGCATCAGCTGGTAGGCGACAATTACTATCCTTACCGATTGGATAATGGCAGCTTCTCTCCCGTCAACCTGCGTAGTGGACTGGGCAATGTGTTGATCACGGTAGGCTTCAAATTCTGATCAAATACCCTGCGAGGCGAGATACTTCATGATCTCATCGAACTGACCGGGATGAAAGACCTTCATCCCGGTTTCTTTTTGAAACCAGGTCAGCTGACGCTTGGCGTAATTTCTGGTATGCTGACGGATCAGGTCCACCGCTGCTTCCCGGGTACAGCGGCCTTCCATATGATCGAAGAGCTCGCGATAACCGACTGTTTGGAGCGCCTGCAGGCTTCGATGGGTGAATAGCCCCTCAGCTTCCTCCCATAATCCCTCCTCCATCATGTACGTAACGCGCCGATTGATGCGGTCGTAGAGTTCGGCACGGGGTCTGTCGACCAGCAGTTTGATGATGCGAAAGGGCCGTGCTGCGGGCTGGCGACGTTGAAAAGTGCGGATGGACCGACCGGTGGCCCGCACAAATGACAATGCCCGAATGATGCGGGCAGGATTATCCATGGCACCATCTTGTGCAAATCTGGGATCTTCAAAGGCGACGGCTGCCTGCAAGGCTTGCAGTCCTTCCGCCTGATACATGGCTTCTACCGTCATTCTGATCTCTTCGGGCACCTCGGGCATGTCATCCATCCCTTCGCAGAAGGCCCTGAGATAGAGGCCCGTTCCCCCGCATAGGACGACATGCTCACGATCCCTCAGGATCCGTTCGGCTTCCCGCAGGGCAAACTGTTCGAAGACAGCGGCATTGATGCGCTCGGTGATGCCATGAGAGGCGATGAAATGGTGGGGAACAGCTGCCAATTCTTCCGGTGCAGGCCTGGCGACGCCAATATTCAGTTCGCGGTAGCATTGGCGGGCGTCTGCAGAAATGATCTCGGTATCGAGCTGTCGGGCGATGCGAATGGCCAACTCGGTCTTACCTGCGGCCGTGGGGCCTGCGATGATGATGGCTGTCTGTTGATGCATGGTGGATGGTCCACTCAGAAATCATCCTGGGCGGTCGTATCCTCTTCTCCGCCTTCCTCTGCGTCCGTCTCTCCTATTCCGTCATCATCGCCCTCTTCACCAAATCCATCTTCTCCGGCGGAGAGATCATATTTTTCTTCCACATCCATGAAGCGATCGCCCAGAATGCTTTTGGTGCCATACTGGCTGGGGCCGATGCCTTCCTTACGAACGGTGGCAGGGTAGCTGATCTTCGGGTTCTCATCGTTGGAAACACCAATGAGTTCTACCATGAATGACCAGTTCCGGTTGAAGTCGTACGTATAAATGAATTTCTGATTGGGCATGTTGATCTCAGACGCGATCAGGGTCTCCGCCATCAACAGGGGTTCGGCCTTGTAATCCTTGTCGTATTTGTCAAGGGTGATCTCTCTCCCCCGCTGCCAGTTATCGTTACTGCGATAAAAGGTGGCGGCATGCTTATTGTCGAACTCATAAGCCTTCAGGATCTGTTGGTGCAAGTCACTGAAGTGATGGGTATGACGAACGGCGACGTCGCGATAGATGGTCTCGTCCTCTTCGAAATAGACTCTGAATCTTAAAATGGCCATGTGTCAAAATTAAGGAGTTTTCGGGAACGCTCGTCAATATCCGTTGCTGCTCAGGCGGATACGGGTGTGAGGCCGAGTTCTGCGGCCCTTGCGAGCATATAGGTCCAGGCATCTTCGCGGGTATTCGGTATCACGCCATCGAGGATGGCCTCCCGGATGGCCGTCTTGATGGCACCCACCTGAGGCGAGGGTTTGAGGCCGAAGGTCTCCATGATCATTTCTCCGGAGACAGGCGGCTGCCAGTTGCGCAGCTGGTCCTTCTCTTCCACTTCCTTCAGGCGCTGGCGGACGAGTTCGAAATTGGCGAGGTATCGCTTGACTTTCTGGCGGTTCTTGGAGGTGATATCGGCCTCGCAAAGCATCATGAGTGCTTCGAGTTCCTCTCCGGCGTCGAACAGTAATCTACGTATAGCCGAGTCCGTTATGTTCTCCTTGGTCAGACTGATGGGCCGCAGATGCAGTTCGACGAGTTTCTTTACGAAACGCATCTTCGCATCCTGCGGCAGTTTCAGTTTGGCAAAGATCTTAGGCACCATGCGACCGCCCACAACTTCATGCCCGTGGAAGGTCCAACCCGTCCCCTCTTCAAATCGTTTGGTGGCGGGCTTTCCGATGTCGTGCAGCAGGGCGGCCCAGCGCAGCCAGAGGTCGCCCGTGTTTGGTGCGATCTGGTCCATTACTTGCAGGGTATGCGTGAAGTTATCCTTGTGTCCCAGGCCGTCGCGATATTCTGCGCCTGCCAGGTCCACCATCTGCGGGAAGATGATGCGCAGGAGTCCGCAGCGGTTCATGAGTTCGAAACCGACGGATGGCTTCAGCGCCAGGATCATCTTATTGAGTTCTTCGGTTATGCGTTCCTGTGAGATGATGCGGATGCGCTCCCGGTTGTCGACGATCCCCTGCCAGGTGACGGGCTCGATGGTGAAGCCGAGCTGCGCGGCGAATCGGATGGCACGCAGCATGCGGAGCGGATCATCCGTAAAGGCCTTGTCAGGCGAGAGGGGTGTGCGGATGATGCCGTCGTGGAGGTCCTGTGCTCCGTTGAAGGGATCATACAGTTTGCCGAAATCATCACTATTGAGTCCAATGGACATGGCGTTGATGGTGAAGTCGCGGCGCTCCATGTCTTCGGTAAGCGTACCGGGCTCCACTTCGGGGTTGCGGGATTCCTGCCGGTAGCTTTCCTTTCGGGCGCCGACGAATTCGATGTCATATTCTCGGACGCGGATATGTGCAGTGCCGAAGGTCTTGAAGAAGGAGACCGTGGGTACCGGCTTGAAGCGTTCTGCGACGCGGTGCGCGAGGTCGATCCCGTCGCCCAGGCAAACGACATCCAGATCCGCGCAGGACCGATCGATCAGACGATCGCGTACGAACCCACCGACCAGGTAGGCGGGCGTACCGGCTTCCTGGGCGGCGTTGGCGATCTTATTGATCAGAAATTTCTCTTCCTGCGAGCAGCGGATATCCATGGGGCGCAAAAATAGTCAAACTTGCGACTTGCAATGAGGTCAGGGCAAGTGTTGCAGGAGTTGTTCGACCCGGATCTTCCGGCCGCAATCAAAATGTCCCTTCGGGCATTCTTTTTTCCCGTGGATGCCACAGGGTCTGCAGGTCAGCACTTCCTCCACTTCCACGGTGTGGCTGATGGCAGACAGGGGGCCATATCCAAAGGCGGGCACGGTGGAACAGAAGACAGCCGTCACAGGGGCATCGGTCGCGGAGGCGAAATGCAGGGGACCGGAGTCGTTGACGAAGTTCATGACCGCAACGGCTTGCAGGGCGACCGATTGCAAGAGGCTCAGTTTCCCGGCGAGGTTGGTGATCCGGTCACTGCCTCCGGAGAGTTCGCGCACCTCTTCACAGACGGCATGGTCGGAGGGTCCGGCGATGAGGAATACTTTATATTTAATCTGCGCTGCCTTCACGAAGGCGGCCCAGGTGTCGATGGGCAGTTGCTTGGTGAACCAGACGGAGGATGGGGCGACACAGATGTAGGGTTCCGACTGATAAGCCGACACTAAGGCCCGGTCGGCCTCCGAAGGATACAAGCGCGGTTTGGCGGGGATGGCATCCGTCAGATGTTCGATCAGGCGCTGGTTCCGGTCGGTTTCGTGCAGATGGCCTTTGGTAGTGAGTCCGCCGTGCGGGATGCTTCGGTCGAACAGAAAATGCAGGGGATTCCGATCGAATCCGATCCGTTCCTTAGCACCGGAGAACGCCGTCAGCAGGCCGGTCGCGAAGAAGCGTTGTACATTGATGACTGTGTGATAACGTCGGCTTCGGATGATGCGCAGCAGTCCAAAGAGGTTCCTGAGTTTCCCCTTCTTTTTATCCCATATCATTATTTCTCGCAGGTATGGGTGTCCCTTGAGCAGGGTTTCATTGCCTTTTCTGACGAGGAAATCGATCTCGGCATCGGGATGGTGTTGACGCAGTTTTTCGACCAGCGCGGTGGCCAGGACGACGTCGCCGATGAAGGCCGTTTGTATGATGAGGAAGGATGTCGGCACGGCACGAAAGTACGGTGTTTGTGGAGAACGGATCTCCGGGTGGGCGGAACTCTTAGGTGACAATCCCCTATTTTCGCGAAAACTTTTTGAAGATGGATCTGAAGCAACACATAGAGGCGGCCTGGGCGAACCGGGAGCTGTTGAAGGATAATACTTACGCGGATGCCGTGCGGGCCGTGATCGAGGAAGTCGATAAGGGGCGCCTGCGTGTAGCAGCACCCGAGGGGGAAGGATGGGTAGTGAATGAGTGGGTCAAGCAGGCGATCCTGATGTATTTCGGGATCCAGCAGATGCAGACCTGGGAGCTGGCACCTTTCGAGTTCTATGACAAGATGCTGTTGAAGAAGGATTACAAGAGCCTGGGGGTTCGGGCCGTACCGCATGCCGTGGCTCGTTATGGTGCCTATCTGGCGAAGAATGTGGTATTGATGCCTTCTTATGTAAACATCGGCGCCTATGTGGATGAGGGCACGATGGTGGACACCTGGGCCACGGTCGGCAGTTGTGCGCAGATCGGCAAGGGGGTACATTTGAGCGGCGGCGT
>CANHUK010000166.1 GCA_947463755.1 Chitinophagaceae bacterium | reverse complement strand
GGGAGCCTGCGGAGTCGACTCCTTCCGGCAGGAGGCGGCCGTCAACAGCAATAAAGCCAGGCAGATCCTCTGATTAGATCGGATGCTTATCATGCCATGGATTTTTCTGCATACAAGCGGTTGGCGGAATCTTCCGAGGCCAGCCGCTCAGTCAGCAGGACATCACAAAGCCATTCCTGCCGGGGCAGATGAAAAGTGCACTTGAAGAGATTTCCCTTCGCAGTCTGCGCAATGGTTCCGTCGCGATGCAGATAGCCGAACCATTCTCCGTTGACCTTATCGTGAAAGTGATCGTAACTGTAATCATGCACCATGCGGTGCCAGGTCGCATATTTGTCATCGCCGGTGAGCAGGTATGCCATCAGCGTAGCGATGATGGCCTCATTGTGCGGCCACCAGAATTTCATATCCTGCCAGTATTCCTGTACCGGCTTGCCGTAAACATCCCGGAAATAGAGGATCCCGCCGTATTGCTCATCCCAGCCCCTGGGCCACATGTAATCCAGCATACGGCAACCGAGGGCGATGAGCCGCGGATCGTTCCCACGGTGGCGGGCCTCATTCAGGATGAACCAGGCACCCTCGATGGCGTGGCCCGGATTCAGGGTCCGGCCATCGATGTGATCGATGATACTGCCATCCGGCGCCACCTGTTCCATGACACATTGAATGTCATCCTTGACAAAATCCCGCTCGATCTCGGTGATCCAGGTGTCGATCAGGGCATCGCAACGATCGTATCCGGTATTCGCACGCAGTTCCTGCGCCGTGTTCATCATGATCATCGGTACGCCGATACCCTTGGCCGGACGCGTATCAGTGAACTTGGGCTCCAGCAGGCCGGGCACCGTGGCATATTGCACACAGCGTTCAAACACCGCGATGGCGCGATCCCTGGCAACGGTGTCACCCGTGGCCTTCGACCAGGCCGCCGCCGCGATCACATAAAAAGTCTCCGAAAAATAATAGCGGCGCTTGCGGATCGGCCGGCCGTCGCGCGTCATATGAAAGAACATCCGGCCATCGGTATCGAAACAGTGCCTGTCCAGGAATTCCATCCCCAGCCGGGCACCCTCCAGCCATTCAGCGCGCTGTTCCACCGTGTTATAGAGCGTGGAGAGCATCCAAACAGCCCTCGCCTGGATCCAGACACCCTTATCGTCATCGATCAGGCTGCCATCGGCATCCCGCATCAGCAGAAATCCGCCGTACTCGTGATCGAAAGAACGGGGAAACCAGAAAGGTATGGTGTCCGACAACAACTGCCGGCGATAGAAATCTCGAAGCCTGTTCAGCTCTTCCAATGAATACGTCATGACGGTTACTTGATGATGCTGTCCACGGGATAGGTTACAAAATAAAGATCTCGGATGCCCTCGTAAAGAATGCCGATACGGTCCGTACCCACCGTCACCAGTGACGAATATCCGAAACACTCACGTTCGTCAACCAGCAGTTTATGTACCGGCTGCCAGGTCTCGCCCAGGTCCAGGGATGCCTGGATGGTGATGTGATGCCGGCCGGCAGAGGTATTTGGATTGCTGAAGAAAAGTACATCACGAAGTATGCCCTTCACCCTGACCTTCGCCTTGATCAGACTGCCCATGCAGACCGGGTCCGGGAGGGCGCTGTAGGACGTAGGATGGGTGTTCCATGTCTTGCCCATATCGGTGGTGGTAGATACACTGCGGAACTTCCCACGGTTATCCCGCATGTTGAGCATGAGCGTACCGGGCGTCGTTTCCACCACCTGGCTTTCTGTGGTATTCGACTTCGGTCCCAGCAGACGACCCTTCCAGCTGGTCCCGTGGTCATCGCTCCATATGATCGTAGAATAAGGCATGCGCTGTTCGTCCCAGTACTGTGCCGGGAAGACAAGCCGTCCGTCCTGCATCGCAATGCCATTGCCGGGTCCCTGGAAGAACAAATGCCAGCGCGGTTCTTTGACCTGTGGTGTGATGGTGTAGGTAGGAGACCAGGTAAGCCCGTCATCGTCACTATGTGCCAGGACGAACTGCCCGGTGGTATCCGGCGACAGACCGGGTTTGGACCCGGCAATGGAACGGTTACCCTTGCTCCACAGTGCGGCGACAATGATCCGCTTGGTGGCGGGATCGAAAAGGATCGTCGGATCTCCGACTCCGTTGTTTTCGTGCGGCGCACCCATATCCATGATGACGCGCATGGGCGACCAGCTGCGGCCCCCGTCGGTGCTCCGGCTCAAACCAACATCAACATGACCGGGCAGGTCGCGGGTATTGAGATAACGAATGTCATAAACGGCCAGCAACGTGCCCTTGTCCGTCTCCACAATGCCGGGGATGCGGTAAGTGTGCACCCCGTCATCGCCGGCACGACGAACGGCCGTTCCCACAAATAATGCTCGTTGCTTGTTGGGGTACTTGAAATTTTCCGCGCGCCGTCCTGACCCGCCGTCCCGCACCAGGTGGAACTGCATACGCTCCAGCGAAAAGGTTACCTTATCTCCGGTCGCCGCAGTTTCAGACGGTTTCAGCACGACCCAGCAGTGGGTTGCCCCCGGCTTAAGGTCGACGTTCGGGGAGAAACTGACCCGCTTGGCAGGCCGATCCACGGAACCGATCAGGCGCGCCTTGTCAACAGTGGCAGAATCACCCATCCACAATTCAACCCGCGCCAGTCGAGCCGCACCGGCATCGTCACCCAGCGAAAGCTCCACCACCGAGAGTCTGCGACCACCGGCAGCAGCATTCAAACGGATGTCCGTCCGATGCACCGGCCCGGAAGAAACACCCTGCAACAACGGAACCGTGATCGGCACCTGACGGACGATGAGATCCGAATCCCCGACGGATACAAACGATCCGAGGGCATGGGTTGTATGCACGGCCAGCAATAACATGGCCGCACTCAGCAAAAGACGAATGGGTAATAGATCGTTCCGACGCATATATTTTCGGTTATACGTTGACGTTAGATTGAGCTGGTTTCGGTCGCAGGAAGAGCAGTTGAAGGACAACGGCCAGGATCACCACCACACCCAGCCAGGCGAAGTCGCGCCCAAGGTTACCGGCATCCGTTGACTTCCCGAGGTAATCCGTGATCAATGCCCCGGTAAAGATGCCCGCTGTATTCAGAAATCCATAGGCGGTAGCCCTTGCATCCGGTCTCACAAATTGGCATAGGATCGGCATGTTGTTGGTATCGAACATCCCGAATCCAAAGCCGAATAGAAAGGCCGCGGTGAGGATATGCGGCAGCTCAGTGCCAAAACCCATCAACAACATGGCCGGTACGGTCAGGGAGAGGCCGATCGCGCCGGTGTACACCCTGCCGCGAATATTTTTTTGCACCCATCGATCCGACAGCATCCCACCGCAGAGTACGCCCAGCAGGGAGGAAACAGAGATCGAGATGGTAGCGATCGGACCGGCACGCGACATATCAATGCCCAGATTTTCGGAGATCAGGGTGGGCGCCCAGTTCTTGATGGCCCAACCCGGAAGGCTCGGCACCGCGAAGTAGATGACGATGATCCAGAAAGGAGGAGATTTCAGCAGAGAGATCAAACCGTCGAAAACACCGGCGACAGGTACGCCGGGCTTTTCCTCCGTTATAACAGGCCGACGGGCGTCCCTGAGGAAAAATATCAGCAGCACGGCATAGGCCATGCCCACGAATCCGAAGAAAATAAAAGTCTGTTGCCAGCTGTACATGCTCGAGATCGTCGACCCGAAGCCGCCGAAAGCCTGGCCCATGTAGATGCCCGACATATGGATCCCCACCGCCAGCGACCGGGTCCGGTCTGAATGCAATTCGGCAATGAGCGCAAGTCCTCCGGGTATGTACAACGCCTCACTGAATCCCATGATGGCACGGAGCAAATACAACTGGTCGAAACTGCGTGCATAGCCCATGGCAAAGGTCACGGCCGACCACACAAACAAACTACCGACGATCAGCCACTTCCGGTTCACCCGATCCGCCACCATTCCGGAAAAAACACTCATCGCGCCATAGATCCACATGAAAACGGCCATGAGCCGCCCGAAATTCGCCGCCTGACGCAGGTCCTCGATATCCGCCTGCATCGCGGGTCGCATGGTGGCGATCATCTGCCGGTCCATATAATTCAGGAGCGCGACACCCCAGAGAAGCCCTACGGCGATCCAGGGATAGTACTTCGATGACCTCATGGCAAACTTCGTTTATACATGACCGTTAGTATGAAAGGCTCCGTGCAGGGATTCGTCGAAAGCTGGCCCGGCTCAGGCCCCGGCCCTGTCCGTGACGGACACCGGGCGTGAGCAGAACGATCGGAAACCAACGATCTCGGTATCCCGTACGAAGGATTCATATTGAGCGTCGGACATATTCCTGACCGGTAGCCTGAAGCCTCCACAATCCATGCTCACCAGGCGCATAAAGGCCTTGCCGGTGGCGATGCCTCCATACTTCCCGAGCAGGCGGATCATATCGATCGACTGCTGCTGGAGTTGCCTTGCCGTAGCAAGGTCTCCGGAGGCATGCGCAGACAACAGGTCGAGATACAACGGCGCTGCGTAGTTGTAGGTGCTGCCCACGGCTCCGGGCGCGCCGAGCGAAAGGGCAGGCAGCATGTTCTCATCCCGGCCCCACAGCATGTTGTAGCGTCCCCGCTCAAAATGAATACAGGAAAGATAATCCATAAAATCCTCGTGGGTGTATTTTATCCCCGCAAAAGATGGCATCCTTCCATGTATGGCCTGCAGGAGATCGATCATGGGTGTACCCACCCCGGTGAGCACCGGAATATGATAGTAATAGAAGGGCATCTCCGGCACAGCGGAGCCAACTTCCATGCAGCAGTCTGCCAACGCACGCGCATCGGCCGGCCTGAAATAATAAGGCGCCGTGAAGGAAATGGCATCCATGCCCGCGTCCCGGGCATGCCGCGCCAGGTCCCGGCATTCGGTCAGGGATGTACCGCCCACCAATGGCATCACCGCAAAATCGGGGTCGTCTGCCGCAACTGCGCCCCAGGCATCGATGACCTGCCGCTTTTCGTGAACGGACAGACTCACACCCTCACCCGTGGATCCACAGATGAAGGCACCGCGAACACCATTACGCTTCAGGAACTGATGATATCGGGGGATGAGTTCGAGATGCAGGGAACCATCCGCATGCATCGGAGTGAATGGAGCTGCGATAAGCCCCTGGAATACTGCCATATGAAAGGTTTTCAGGGATGAATGTCCGGCCGGCGCGAAGCATCGCCACCGGCC
>CANHUK010000165.1 GCA_947463755.1 Chitinophagaceae bacterium | reverse complement strand
GCAAAAACGAAAGCCAAACACCTTCTGCCACGGCATACCTGGCGGCGGGCTTTTCCGTCCTGATATCCTCGATCCGTTGTTTCGATGCGGGTTTAATAGAAGATTCAGGCTTTTTCTCACTGAATTTCTTGAAATAGGGAAAATCGATCTGGTCCAGGAAAACAGGAAATGTAACGCCGTCCACATCAACGACCACCATCTTCTGGTTGATGAACTCCACGATCTGTCCTTCTTCCCCTGAATGGAGCAGCATGACGCGGTCTCCGATCTGATATTTCATATCTGATTAACGCTGATAACAGGCTCACGGTTCTGTCAGCTTTATTCCCGGCTGCCAGCCAGGCGGCTATTCCGGAGGCCGTAAGCGAAATACATGATCAATCCCAGGCCCATCCAGCCGAAAAAGACCACCCAACTGTTGGCAGGGATCTCTATCATCAGGTACATGCAGCAGAGGACACCCAGGACCGGAATGAGGGAATAGTTCCTTAAAAAGCTCATGATCGACAGGATTCCGGACAGGAGAATAAAGATCATGAACATCATCTCCTGGTAACCTTCCGACCGGAAGTTCAGGAGGCTCGACTCAACACGCGCCCGGAAAAGCCAGACGAAAACGACATATAACAAGGGAACGATCCAGCGACTGTTGATATAGGGCAAGGTAAACTTGCCGGGCCTCTTCGGTAATCTGGGAAGCAACAACACGCCCCCGCTGACAAGGACGAATGCAAACAGGGTTCCGATACTGGTAAGATCGGTCACCAGTTTGTCGTCGACAAACAGCACGAGACCACCTACCAGTACTCCCGAAACCACTGTAGCAAATCCTGGAGTACGATATCTTCTATTGATACGTCCGAACCTGGACGGCAGCAGTCCATCCCGGCTCATGGACATCCAGATCCTGGGTTGTCCGAGCTGGAAGACGAGCAGCACGCTGGTGGCTGCAACAACAGCACTCACAGAGATGATGAATCCGACCTCCTTCATATTGATCTGCTCAAAAACAAAGGCAAGGGGGTCCGTGATGTTCTCGAACTTGGAGTAATGCACCATACCGGTGATCACCAGGGCGGTCACCACATAGATCACCGTACATATGATCAGTGCATACAACATCCCCCTGGGCAGATCCCGCTGAGGATCCTTACATTCCTCGGCGGTCGTGGAGATAGCGTCAAACCCGATGTAGGCAAAAAACACGGCAGACACGCCCTTTAGCACCCCTCCCATTCCGTTCGGAAAGAATGGTGTCCAGTTGGAGGCCGTGTGCTCAGAAAAGATGTACCATAGTCCCAGTGCAGCGATGAATACGAGCACGGCCAGCTTAATGAACACCATGATGTTGGCAGTACGTTTGCTTTCGCTGATACCGACAAAAGCAAGGGCAGTGACCAGACCTACAATGATGAAAGCGGGCAGGTTCACAATGATCCTCAGTCCGGCCACAACCGGAGCCTGAGCGTATACGGCGGAAATTCCCTGCAGTGGCTTTCCCGCAGCCACCGCATCATGATACGCCATACTGGCCGTCTGATAGCCAACGGTCAGCCAGTCGGGCAACTGAATCCCGAAAGCACGCAGAATGTTGTTAAAATATGCACTCCAGGAGATGGCGACGACGATGTTCCCGATCGCATATTCCAGGATCAGCGCCCATCCGATGATCCAGGCGACGATCTCTCCAAATGTTACATAGGAATAAGTGTAAGCACTACCCGATACCGGCACCCTTGCTGCAAATTCGGCATAACACAAGGCAGTGAAGCCGCAGGTGACTGCGGTGATGATGAACAAAAACACCACACCCGGACCGCCATTGAACGCCGCCTGTCCGATGGTCGAAAAGATCCCACCGCCGATGACTGCTGCCACGCCCATGAACGTGAGATCACGCACGGTCAGGATCTGATGCATACTCCCGCCCCCATGCCCGTCACCTCCCCCTGAGGCCGGTTCCTTCATAATGGTGTCGATCGATTTTCTTCTGAACAGCCGATTGGACATTGGTATATAATAAATGTTACAATTATTTGATATACAGCGAAATAAAGACCCTATCTATCACGCTGGATGAGGTAGTGCATCAGTTCTTTGAGGGTGGATTTACGGGTTTGTGTCACGGCGATATCTTCCAGATGGCGGGCGGCCTCTTCTACGTAACGCTGCTTCAATTCAAGGGCCCAGGCATCTACGCCTGATTTCCTGAAGATCGCCAGCACCTTTTCCACCTTGTCCGATTCATTGGTGCTGATTAGTCTGCGTAATTCCGCCACGGAATCCGCATCAGCCATCTCCAATGCATGGATCATCAGAAAGGTTTTTTTATTGGCCATGATATCTCCTCCGATCTGCTTGCCAAACTTTTCAGGATCGCCGAAGGCATCGAGGTAATCGTCCTGGATCTGAAAAGCAATACCCAGTTTTTTTCCGAACTGGTAAAGATGATTGCAATTGGCTTCTCCCGCTCCGCCGAGCATGGCTCCCATCTCGAGGCTCGCGGCAAGCAGTACGGAGGTTTTGAGACCGATCATGTGGATGTATTCATCCAGGCTGATGGAATCCTGTGTTTCGAAATCCATGTCAAGCTGCTGGCCTTCGCATACTTCCATGGCCGTCCGGTTGAAACGATGCATGATCCGCCGGATGTGCGGACTGTCGATGCGGTTCAGGTAGTCATAGGCCACAACGAGCATGACATCGCCTCCAAGCAGGGCGGTAGGTTCACCATACTTTGCATGAACCGTGGGTTTGCCCCGCCGAAGAGGAGCCTTGTCCATGATATCGTCATGGATGAGGGTGAAATTGTGGAATAATTCAATGGCAGTTGCCAGTGGATAGGCATCCGGCAGGATCTCATCAAAGAGTTCATTGCCCATCAGGCACATCAGTGGCCTGATACGTTTTCCACCCAGCCCCAGAAAGTAGGTCGTTGGATCGTAAAGTGTCGAAGGATGCGCCGGAAAATGTCTCCTGTCGAAGTAGGCTTCGAATTTTTCTTGCAGCGCCGTGAGCGTATGCATCATTATTTGTTTACTTCGGCAATATAAGGGTACAAGCGAAGGATTCAAGCTCCATCGCGCTTTTTTCTTCGCCTTGATCTATTTTCACCATCCGTTGTGTCAGACTGGAGTACCCATTCGTAATCAAGCTGACGTCTGCCCAGATTTGCAGAGATGACCTTGATCCTGACCTTGTCACCCATCCTGAAGGTCCAGCCGCCCCGTCTGCCGACCAGACAATAGTCAGCTTCTACATGCCGGAATTCATCGTAATCCTGCAGACTGAGCAGGCTGACGAGTCCCTCGCACTTATGATCGACCGTCTCGGCCCAGAAACCGAAGGCGGCGACTCCGCTGATCACCGCTTCGAATTCGTCTCCGATGAATTGGCGCATGAACTCCACCTGTTTGTACTTGTTGGCTGCCCTTTCCGACTCCATGGCAGCACGTTCGCGTTCACTGCAGTGTCGGCATTGTTGTTCAAGCTTTTTCATCACCCTGGGCCGATCATCCAGCACGTCCTGCAGGATCCGGTGAACCTGAATATCAGGATACCGACGGATTGGGGAGGTAAAATGGCAATAGTGTTCGAACCCCAGTCCGTAATGACCAATGTTTTCCGTTGTATAGGCCGCCTTGGCCATGGTGCGGATTCCCAGCTGCTCCAGCACATGTTGTTCCGGCCGCCCTCGGACGGCCTCCAGCATACTATTGAACGAACTGGCAATGGAAGCCGGCGTTTTCGTATCAAAGGGATGACCAAATTTCCTGGCGAAGGCCACGAATGGAAGGAGTTTTTCTTCATCCGGCCGATCATGCACCCGATATGGGAATGGTAGCGACTTCTTATCGATGGTCACCGCAGACACACGTTCAGCAACCGTGCGGTTGGCCAGCAGCATGAATTCCTCGATGAGCTGATGCGATTCTTTGCTCTCCTTCACGACAATTCCCAAAGGTCTGCCCTGTTCATCCAGCCGAAACCGGACCTCCTGTGAAGAAAAATTGATCGCCCCCCTTTTGAATCGCTCTTTCCGGAACCGCTGCGCCAGTTCATTCAGCAACAGGATCTCCCGGAGATAATGCCCATCCTCCGTTTCTATGATCTGCTGTACATCTTCATAAGTGAACCGGTGATTTGAATGGGTAATGGTACGCCCGATCCATGTCTGACGGACCTCTCCTTTCGCATTCATCTCAAAAACACAGGAAAACGTCAACTTATCCTCGTGCGGCCGCAGTGAGCATAATTCATTACTGATCTTTTCGGGCAGCATGGGAAGCACCCGATCCGGTAGGTATACGGAAGTTGCACGTTCATAGGCGGCTTCGTCCAGTGCCGTTTCTGGCGTAACAAAATGACTCACATCTGCGATATGCACGCCGATCTCCCAGGTACCCTTTCGGATTTCTCGAATGCTCAGCGCATCATCAAAATCGCGGGCATCAAGAGGATCGATGGTGAAGGTCAGCACATCACGCATGTCCCTGCGTCTCGAAATCTCTTCGGTGGAGATATGGTCTGACATTCTCAACGCCTCTTCCATGACATCGTCATCGAAGTTCAGCGGGAAGCCGCGCTGCATGAGAATATCCTTCATCGCCAGGTCGTTCTGGTCCGTGCCATCCAGTACAGACACCACCATCCCCTTGGGATTTTTCTCCGACTCGTTCCAGCTCACCATGCGCGCCACCACACGGTCTCCATCCTTCGCCCCGTTCAAGGCATTGACCGGAATGAAGAAGTCGGGCATGGGCTTGTCGGAATCCGGGAGGAAAAACGCGAAATCGCTGGTCACTTCCAACGTACCCATATACTCCGACTGTCTGCGTTCCAGTACCCGCGTGATGATACCATTCAGCCGCCCGCTGCGCTTATTGGAACTGGTGATCTCCACTTCGACGGTGTCTCCGTGAAAGGCATGTCGGAAATCGGATGGTCTGACAAGGATATCCTCCTGTAGCCCCTCCACGACCACATATCCCATCCCTGAGCGGGTCACATCAAGGGTACCCCGGTGGGTGCCTCCTCCTGTGGAGTGCTTTTTGGACTTCTTATCCTTGTTCTTTTTTCTTCCCATGTCATACCGGTTTTTCCGAGGTCAGCGCTGAATCCTGTGCTGACGCACAGGGAATGATCCTATGAAGTTATTGATTATGTCCCTGAATTCGCGGTCTCCGTCAAAAAGGAAACGCATGCGGATCGGCAGTACATAGATCGGCAGGTCCTTCAGCGCCGGGCCGAACTTTT
>CANHUK010000164.1 GCA_947463755.1 Chitinophagaceae bacterium | reverse complement strand
GCAACGGGCAGGGGGGATGGCCACCAGTTCATCGATGAATTGTATTCGCGCGGGGTTCGAACCTTTGTGATCTCATCCGCGGATGCTTTCGAGGACTGTCCGGACGCCTGGTTCATCCGGGTAGCTGATACCCTGTCGGCCCTGCAATCACTGGCGGGACATCATCGATCACGTTTTCATTTTCCTGTTGTCGGCATCACCGGGAGCAACGGCAAGACCGTGGTGAAGGAATGGCTGAACCACCTGCTTTCTCCGGATTTCCGCATCGTTCGCAGTCCCCGCAGTTATAACTCCCAGATCGGTGTCCCCCTCAGTGTCTGGCAGATGCAGTCTGCCGACGAACTGGCCATCTTCGAGGCCGGGATCTCCCGACCTGGAGAGATGAGTCGTTTGCAGGAGATCCTTCGGCCGGATATCGGCATCTTCACCAATATTGGTGACGCCCACGATGAGGGCTTTGCCTCCCGGGCGCAGAAGGCGGAAGAGAAGTTGCGCTTGTTCAGGGTTTGCCGCACACTGATCTATCCATCTGATGATATTCATGTGCGCGCGGCTGTTGCAAACTGGAAGACATCAGATCCGTCCGGTGCAGAACGGGTGAGATTCGTGGGTTGGGGTTACGGCGAAGATGCCCAATTTCGTGTGCATTCGATAAACCGGCGTGACCGGGTTTCGTGTATACATGCACGTTATGATGGGAGGGAGGTTTGGACGGAGATTCCATTCACCGATCCGGCCTCCACGGACAATGCCATGTCGGTGTGGTTGCTGATGCTTGTGCTGGGTGTGTCTGACGAGGTCATCCGTACGCGGATGCGGGGTCTCCCGGTGCTGGCGATGCGGCTGGAGCTGAAGGATGCGTTGAACCGTTGTGTCATCGTGAATGACAGTTACAATGCCGACCTGGGCTCTCTGCGCTCGGGGCTTGAATTCCTGGCGCAGCAACATCGGTATGCGAAGCGTACGGTGATCTTGTCTGACATCCTGCAGAGCGGACGGGCGGGTGCCGCACTGTATGCAGAGGTTGCCTCGCAGTTGGCGGACTATCGGATCGACCGGCTCATCGGCATTGGTCCGCTCATCTCCGCGCAGGCACACCTCTTCACGGGATTGCCGGCATCCGAATTTCATCCTTCCACTGAGGCGTTCCTGGAGGTCCTGCACCCGCAAAGGTTCCGGGAGGAAGCCATCCTGTTGAAAGGAGCCAGAAGTTTCGCCTTCGAGCGTATTTCGAGGAGGCTGGAAGAGAAGCGGCATCAGACCCGACTCGAAACCGATCTTTCGGCCATCTCCTACAACCTCTCGCAGTTTCGGGAATGTCTGCGTCCCGGAACGCGCATCATGGCGATGGTGAAGGCCTTGTCATACGGGGCCGGCGCTTACGAGATCGCAGGGCTCATGCAATTCCATCGTGTCGATTGGCTGGCTGTGGCCTATGCCGATGAGGGTGTTGATCTGCGCCGCCAGGGGATACGGCTGCCCATCATGGTCATGAATCCGGAACCCTCGGCCTTCCAGAGCCTGACTGAATATGATCTTCAGCCGGAGATCTTCTCCTTCGACATGCTCGATGCATTCTCTGCCTTTCTGATCCAGGAAGGTGTGAAGGACCACCCCGTGCATATCAAATTCGATACCGGCATGCACCGGCTTGGCTTCCTTCCCGGGGAAGCGGACGAACTGGCAACACGTATGGCGGCCGGTGGACTGATGCGCGTACAGACGGCCTTCACCCATCTGGTGGCCAGTGAAGATCCAGCATCAGACGACTTTACCCATGGGCAGGCCGAACGCTTTTTGGAGGCATGCCGGCGACTGGAATCCGGTATCGGCTATGGCTTCCTGCGGCATGCAGCCAATACCTCGGCCATCGCCCGCTTTCCCGACCTCCAGTTCGATATGGTCCGGCTCGGCATCGGCCTGTACGGAGTACATACGGGCGGCTTTCCAAACCTGAACCTGAAGGAGGCCTCGACCCTGCGAACCACCGTCGCGCAGATCAAGCATGTGGAAGCGGGACTAACGGTGGGGTATAACCGAAAAGGGCGCGTTGACCGACCCTCTCTCATAGCCACGATCCGGATCGGTTATGCCGATGGCTATCCCCGCTGCCTCAGCAACGGAGTGGGGAGTGTGTTGATCGAAGGGGTCTCCTGTCCCGTCATCGGCAATGTGTGCATGGACATGACCATGATCGATGTCACTGATCATCCGGGTAATGTCAGGCCGGGCACCGAGGTCGTCGTGTTCGGTCCGGAACTATCGGTTGCCCGCGTGGCTGCCCTGGCCGGTACTATTCCCTATGAGATCCTCACGGGCATCTCCCCAAGGGTTCAGCGAGTCTATTTCGAGCAGTGACGGTTGGTTAGATGTCCGACCCTTGCTTCAATCTGATTATCTTTGTTCCGATCAATACCAATCAACTTGAAACTGAGGCATATTTTCATCGTCACCTTTCTGATCCTGCTGGCGGATCAGGCCCTCAAGATCTACATAAAGACGCATTATTACATCGGTCAGGAGCATCCGGTCATCAACGGCATCTCGTGGTTTCGTCTGCATTTCATCGAGAACGAGGGCATGGCCTACGGTTGGAAGCTGGGCGGTGAATGGGGTAAAATGGCGTTGACCCTGTTTCGTCTGGTGGCTGTGATCGCAGGCACCTGGTACCTGCGTCAGGCGACCCGGAAGGGATATCATGTCGGATTTCTCTTTTGTGCCACGCTGGTTTATGCGGGCGCCATCGGCAATCTGATCGACAGCATAGTTTATGGCCGCATCTTCGAGGGCAGTGATCCATTTTCACAGCATATCTCCCGTTCGGTATTTCAAGAGGGGTTCACCGGAGGTTATGCCGGTTTGCTCCATGGAAAGGTTGTGGACATGTTGTATTTTCCGATCATCACCGATGCGCATTATCCGGACTGGTTTCCACTCTGGGGAGGAGAACCCTTCGAGTTCTTCCGTCCGGTCTTCAATATCGCCGATGCGTCGATATCTACGGGAGTGATCTCCATCCTCGTATTCCAGAACCGATTCTTCAAAGAGCCTTCGTCCGATTTCCACCCCACGGTGGAGACAAAGACGAAGGTCGATGATGATGTTCAGGTATCCTGATCCGGTCAAACCATGAGCATGTACAAGATTTCCGGCCTTTCCATTTTCCTTCTTTTCATCCTGGTCGCTTGTGAAAAAGAGACCAGCGTGGAGTCGGGACGTAAGGGACCTGTGATCGGTGCCGACTGCCGTCCGAAGCAGATCGTAGCGGTGGATTCAGTCTCGGGCCGGGGATCTTTTTCATTCCTGACGGGTTTTGATGCGACCGGGACGGCCCGATTTGTTGAGGTGTTGGACAGCGTGTCGGGTACGATACTGCTGGATGCGCCCCTGACATGGTCAGGTGATACCCTTCGGATCTCAGACTCTGTGTATTATCTGACAGATGCGAACCGTCGGTTGAAGGAGTTTGTGGCGCGGCAGACAGACAACGGAACGCTCATGACCCTGAAATATGCATATACCTACGATGCATCGGGGTTCCTGGTGAAAAAGGAGTTGTTTTCCTCCGCGGTACCGCTGCCGGTTCCATTGATTCGTTTCACCTACACCTGGGCTTCGCTGAACCTTGTGGCTGTAGAGGGCTCCGTTGTGATCCCCGGTCTTATTCGAAAGTTGTTCAGTGCCACCCTTGAATATGATCCTGCCGCATCGGCCCGGAATTTCCTGCCGATCCTTCCCGATGCTGCGGAACTCACGCCGGTCATCATGGCTGTCGGTCTGGGCAATCCGTCGAGGAACCTTGTGCGTCGCATAGATGTGAGCACTTATAATGATGCCGGCATGATCGATTCGACCACTACCAGCCGGTATGGTTCTTATGGGTATTCAGCGGACGGATACCTGTTGGAGTGGAAGGTGAGTGGCGATGTGCCTGATGCCTTACCTTTTCCTCCGGGCAAAAACCTTTTCCATTATCACTGTCGCTGACCCCGGGTCTGCGTTGCCTGACGATCAGTGTCCCGCTTTCGATCTCCGGCTTGTCGTTTCACGCTTTACGGCTGTACAAATCCACTCAGGGGGCCGGTCATAATACGCCCATTTCAGGTTGAATATCACCTTGGCACCCTTTTCCGGGCCTGTACTTTCGTGTCATGTTCGTAAAGACGTTTGGAAGTACGGTGTTTGGGGTGGAAGCCTTGACGATCACGGTGGAAGTGAACTGGGATGCACGTGGCCGGGACTACTTTATTGTAGGACTGCCTGACAGTGCGGTGAAGGAGAGTATCAAGCGGATCGAGAGCGCCATCAGGACGAATGGGTATGAAATGCCCCGTACCAAGATCGTTGTAAACCTGGCGCCTGCCGATGTTCGGAAGAGTGGGACGGCTTTTGACCTGCCGATTGCGATGGGGATTCTGGGAGCTTCCGAACAGATGGGCAACTGGGAACGGCTGCAGGATTATCTTTTGATGGGCGAGCTGAGTCTCGAGGGCGAGGTTCGACCCATCAAAGGTGCCCTGCCGATTGCCATCCAGGCCAGGCGTGATGGTTTCAAGGGGCTCATTGTACCGCAAGCCAATGCCCGGGAGGCGGGGATGGTCAATAATCTAAACGTATTTGGTGTACGGCATATCCGTCAGGTGATCGAATTCTTTGAAAGCGGAGAAACCTCGCTGCAGCCGGTCGTGGTGGATGTGCGATCGGAGTTCAATGCCGCGCAGCATCATTTTGATACAGATTTTTCAGAGGTCAAGGGTCAGGAGCATATCAAACGTGCCCTGGAGATCGCGGCGGCGGGGGGACACAATGTGATCCTCATCGGACCGCCCGGTGCCGGAAAGACCATGCTGGCAAAGCGGCTGCCCACCATCCTGCCTCCACTTACCCTGCAGGAGGCCCTGGAGACGACCAAGATCCACAGCGTTGCCGGCAAACTGCCGGAACATGCCACCATTGTATCCCGCAGGCCATTTAGATCTCCGCATCATACGATCAGCGATGTAGCCCTGGTAGGAGGGGGAGGAAACCCTCAGCCCGGAGAAATTTCCCTCAGTCACCATGGCGTGTTGTTCCTGGATGAACTTCCGGAATTCAAACGAACAGTCCTGGAAGTGATGCGGCAGCCGATGGAGGAGCGCAAGGTGACCATCAGTCGTGCCCGCATTGCCGTTGAATTTCCGGCATCCTTCATGCTGGTCGCTTCCATGAATCCCTGTCCCTGCGGGTATTACAATCATCCTGAGAAGGAATGCACCTGTCCTCCGGGTGCCGTTCAGAAATACCTCAACAAGGTATCCGG
>CANHUK010000163.1 GCA_947463755.1 Chitinophagaceae bacterium | reverse complement strand
TGCCGTTCCGGCAGAGGTTGACGCCATTCTTAAGACCTCGTGCTACGACTGCCACAGCAATAACACCCGTTATCCCTGGTATGCAAACATCCAGCCGGTCGCCTGGTGGCTGGCAGACCATGTAGACGAGGGTAAACGAGAGATCAACTTCAACGAATTCCTGACCTACAAGCCCAAGAAAGCACATCACAAGATGGAAGAGGTGGCGGAAATGGTGAATGAAGGAGAGATGCCGTTGCAGAGCTACACGATCGTGCACCGGGATGCCAACCTGAGTGATGCTCAACGCAAACTCCTGGCCGACTGGGCGCTGGGGGTGATGCAGGAGATCGCAACGGAGCACAACCTCGGTAAAAAGGACAGCACGGCCACACACTAACGGGGAAGCATAACCGAAGTTATAGACTCATCCCCTCAGAGGTTCTCTGACCGCACATATTCCAACAAATGTCACCTGCCCTGCCGGCAATGATCGCCGGAGAGCCCTGCTGGCTTTCCCCGGAAAGATGTCTTTTCTGGGAGACGACCAGCACGCTCATAGTTTCCGACCTGCATTTCGGCAAGACCGGACATTTCCGTCGCGAAGGCATTGCGATACCTCAGGCCGTTTACCAGGAGGATCTTCATCGGCTGATGTCGCAGATCCAATATTTTCGGCCGAAGCGCATCATATTCACCGGAGATCTCTTTCACAGCAAAGAAAACAGCGAGCATGCGCTTTTTGGAAGATGGAGAGCTTCGATCGATGCAGAGCTGCTGCTGGTTCTGGGCAATCACGACATCCTCTCGGTCCGTGACTATGAAACGCTGGGCATCACGACCCATGCGCACTCCTTTTCGGACGGAGTGTTTGATTTCGTTCATGACCCGGCAGAACTGAAGGTATCAAACGAAGGAAGGCACAGGATCTGCGGGCATCTTCACCCCGGCATCAGACTTTCGGGCACCGGCAAACAATCACTCCGCCTTTCCTGTTTCCACTCCATGCCAGATATGACCATACTTCCTGCCTTCAGTAAGTTTACAGGTTTGTCGCTGATCGAACCGCAACCCGGAGACATGATATTCGCTGTTTTGCCTGCTAATCCGAAAAAAGGGGAGACCGGCAGTGTGATCCGCATCCAATGAACCAGCATGCCTGAGAAATGCTTTCGCATCGCATATGATCCCATCTATGCCCATCCGCTACCGGAAGGTCATCGGTTTCCGATGCTCAAGTACGAACTGATACCCGGGCAGTTGCTGCATGAGGGCATGATTGATGCCGCTGAAATTTTCGCCCCTGCGGTTTGTGACGACGAGATCATCCTGCTCACACATGATGCGCAATACCTGCGTCGATTGAACGATCAGACCCTCTCGGAACGTGAGCAAAGAGCGATCGGGTTTCCACAGTCTACGGCTTTGACACTACGGGAGAAGATCATCACGCAGGGGACCATTGATTGTGCACGATATGCGATCAGTCACGGAGTGTCGTTGAATGTCGCGGGCGGAACCCATCACGCCTTTTCGGACCATGGGGAAGGATTCTGTCTGCTGAATGATTTTGCGGTGGCGGCGCGTTTACTACTGTCCACCGGCGAGGTTGGGAAAGTACTGATCGTTGATCTGGATGTTCATCAGGGCAACGGGACCGCAAGCATTTTCTCCGGGGATCCGAAGGTCTTCACCTTCAGTATGCATGGCGCACATAACTATCCTTTCAGAAAAGAGCTGTCCGATCTGGATGTACCATTGCCTGACGGGATCGGAGACGAGGATTATATGAGCTTGCTGGAGAGCCATCTGCCACGTTTGCTGGATGAGCAACAGCCTGACCTCGTATTTTATCTGTCAGGCGTCGATATCCTTTCCACTGATCGGTTTGGAAAATTGAACATCAGTATGGAGGGATGCCGATGCAGGGACGAGTTCGTTTTCCGATCGTTGAAGCAGCGATCCATCCCTTGTGCGGTGTCGATGGGAGGCGGCTATTCGCCGGATGTGCGGACGATCGTTGAAGCGCACTGTCAGACCTATCGGGCGGCCCGGGAGATCTACGAAATTTGACAGCAGTGCTGATACCGGCTTAGTTCATCTTCCGTTTCAGGCTGGACACTTCCTGCTGCAGGTTATTGACCATGCTGGCGAGTTGTCCCATATCCCAGCGCTGCTGTACGGCGACCCGGCTGATGACCATCTGCGCCTGCCATATCTCGAGGACATCCTCTGCATTCACCTGATAAGGTTGGAATGCGGGATTGTCGCTCACGAGGGTGAGGCGGTTTTTGGCTTCCTCATTTTTCACGATCCGCTTATACACGATGCCTTCTGTACGACTGACGACGATGTATGCATGGTTGTTACGAATTTCTTCCATGTCATTTCCGGTGCGCTGGCCGACGATGACGGATCCGCTGGGCGTCGGCAGCATGCTGTCACCAATGATCTCGAAGGCCCGGTACTCTCCACCGCCCAGCATGGGGAGCGTGAAGGTATTCAGTTCGTCTATGAACTCATCATCCGCATAACCGTTGAGGTAACCTGCTGCGGCCTTGACCGGCACGAAATGGATCAGGTTGTGATCCTGACTCATCTTCTGTTCGCGCCGACGGGCGAGATAACTCTGACTTCGGTCGCTGAGATCCCTTCTCAGCAGATCGTCCAGCGACACTGAGAACTGATCGCTGACGATCTCCAGCACTTCCAGGCGGGGCTCTGCCCTTTCCTCTTCATAGGCTCCCAGTAGCGAACGCTTGATGTTCAACAGCGCCGCGAACTCCTCCTGGGTGTTTCCCTTCAGCTTACGCAGATATTTGAGGTTGCGGCCGGCGAGTGACTGTGCCATGCTAATGATTTTGGTGCAAAATACTAAATTATTTAGTTATTCCAAATTTATTTTTGCCTCGCGGGAAACGCTTGCCGAACGAATCGACGTTACTTTGCGGAGGGATTCAATAATCACCCCCACTTTGCCATGTCCACCGAAAAGAAAAGCACGAAGCGCGGCCGCAAAGAACCTCCGGTCATCCTGATCACGAACGACGACAGTGTCACGGCTCCTGGCATCCGGCATCTCGCGGAAGCGGTGAAAGACCTGGGCAAGGTGGTCATTGTGGCGCCGGACAAGCCGCAATCCGGCATGGGCCATGCCATCACCATCGGATCGCCGTTGCGGCTGCATCCGGTGAAACTGATCGACGGCGTGGAGGCCTGGAGTTGCAGCGGCACCCCGGTGGACTGCGTGAAGATGGCGGTGGACAAGGTGTTGCACCGCAAGCCGGACATCTGCCTGAGTGGTATCAATCACGGAGCCAATCACTCCATCAATGTCATTTATTCCGGAACCATGTCGGCGGCCATCGAGGCCTCGATCGAAAATATCCCGTCCATAGGCTTCTCGCTGCTGGACCTCAGTCTGGAAGCGGATTTCACAGGTGCCAGAACCTATGCCCGTAAGATCGTCGAATCCATTCTTGCCCGCAAGGCCGACAAGCATTTGTGCCTGAATGTGAACATTCCTGCAGTGGACGAGTCGCTCATCCGGGGGATACGTGTTTGCCGACAGGCCTATGCGAAGTACGAGGAAGATTTCAACGAGCGCCTGGATCCCGGAGGTAAAAAATACTATTGGCTGACAGGCAAGTTCGTGAACTTCGATAAGGGCAGGGACACGGATGTCTGGGCACTGCAACACAATTTTGTCAGCGTGGTGCCGGTACAGTTCGACCTGACGAACCACGCGATGATGGAAAGGATCGGTAAAACCTACAAATGGTGATGGTGAAAAAAGACAATTTTGTTTTCGGCCAGATCGTGGGCCTCCTGCTACCCGTGATCAGTTTCTTCGGATACTATCTCTGGAAGTTCCGGGTATATTCGTTTTCGGACTACCTGTTCTACCTGCGTACGAACAAGGCCCTGGTGACGGCGATCACCATCCCTTGTCTGGTCCTGAACATGGTGATCTTCACCTATTACATCAATTCGAAACTGGACAAGACGGCTAAAGGCGTATTTGCGGCTACCCTGCTGTATGCCCTCGCTTCGTTGTCTGTGAAATATTTCGGATAAACGGACTATCCTCCCCAGGCCACTACGAGCAGGTAAAGCGCGGCTACCGCCAGGAGCAGTAACAGCCCCCAAAGGCCAATGGTGATGTAGCCCAGTTTCTCGCCCGTTTTCATTTTGGACCCTAGCCGGCGGGCGGAACGTCCCTGTACGATGGCGATGATGCCCAGCACCAGCGCGGCCAAAAATGCGGCTGAACCGACATACGGGATGATGATCCCACCCAGACAAGATATACCGATGATGCCGAGTGTCCGCGAACTCTTCGCCAGCCGGTCTCCTTCCGACGGATCTTCCGCTTTCAACCACCCGTTTCGCAAATGCCGGAGTACGTTCATGGTGATCTTCGTCCGTTGAAGGAACCCGATGTCCTTTCGGCCGAAGGTCTTCTCCCGCAAGCTTCTCAGCGCATCCCCCTGCTTTGACGAGGGGACGACAACCGCCAGCGTACCTGCCGGAGGATGGGCGACGACGGTCGAAGTTCCGGCGATCATAGACAGGAAAAGGATTCCGGCCAGAAGCGTGCGAATGGTAGGCATGATCTTAAGGATGTTGATTCGAGTGGAAAAATAGGATAAAAACAGGGATTGCCCTGCCTCAGGCGGAATGAAAAAATGGCATCCCACGTCAAAGGCCTAATTTGCGCGAGAAACTAGGGGAGATGAGATATTACATCATTGCCGGAGAAGCGTCCGGAGACCTGCACGGCAGCCATCTGATCCGGGCGCTGCGCGTCAAGGATTCGCAGGCGGAGATCTGCTGCTGGGGTGGCGACCTGATGGAAGCCGCCGGTGCCAAGCTCGTCAAACATTACAGGGACCTGGCATTCATGGGCTTCGTGGAAGTTGTGGCAAATCTGCCGACCATCCTTCGGAACATGCGTTTCTGCAAGCGCGACATCCTCGAATTCCGACCTGATGTCGTGATTTTCATCGACTATCCCGGATTCAACATCCCCCTCTCCACCTTTGCCAAATCCCACGGCTTCAAGACCGTGTACTATATCTCTCCGCAGGTCTGGGCCTGGAAAGAGGGCCGGGTGCGCACGCTGATGAAAACGATCGACAGGATGCTGGTCATCCTGCCTTTTGAGCAGGCCTTCTACCGAAAATGGGGATGGGAGGTCGATTATGTCGGACATCCCCTGCTGGAAGAGATCGCCCGCAGGCGTGCGGATCCCACCACGGCCGGCCAGGTTGAAAAGGTAGAAGGACCGCTGGTGGCGCTGCTTCCGGGCTCCCGTAAGCAGGAGATCCGGCAGAAAC
>CANHUK010000162.1 GCA_947463755.1 Chitinophagaceae bacterium | reverse complement strand
TCCCTGGAATCGGAAAAGAAAAGCCTGACGGAAAGCCTGAACGAACCTGGCCTCCCGTTCCCGGAAATGCAGGCCCGGGCAGAGCGGGTCGCCATGATCGACAACCTCCTAAATGAAAAAGAGCTCCGTTGGCTGGAGCTCAGTGAGTTGGATGGGTGATCGGGGGGCAAATATCGGTGTCAGCGACCATAAAGCCTGACAGGTTCTGCAACCATCGGCGCGATATGCATCAATACTGGTCCTGTCATCTCCCCTTCGATACTCTCGCGGGAAACGGCGCCGGTGCGATAGATAACATGCGCATCACCATGCATGCCGATGATGGTGGCGGGTCGTCCCACTGCTGAAGCACCGCCATCAAGCACATAGCCTACGGATTCTCCTACCACTTTTGCAGCTTCAAGAGCCGTGTGGCTGACACCGGATTCCATGGGAATGGCAGCCACCGCCAGCGGAAAACCAAGGCGACCCAGCAGTTGCAAGGTCAGCGGATGGGCCGGTACACGAATAGCCACCCGCCCCTCCGCATCGGTGATCGATTCGGAGATCATGTACCTGCCTTTCAACAAGTATCCGAGTTGACCGGGACTGAAGCGTTGGGCCAGCTGACCATATACTTCAGGGATATTCCGCGCAAATCTCGACGCGCGGTCGAAGGCGGGTACAAAAAGTTCAGGAATAGTTTCGGGAAATGAAGAGGTGAGCTCAGATAACTTGGCAACCGCTTCCTCATCCAGTGCATTGCATGCAAGCACATAACTGGTTTCGGTGGGTATGACAACCACGTCACGCTCACACAGTGAGGCGATGGCCCGCAGGACATCTGTTCCAGAGGAATAATTCATGGCTTGGATATTAGGAAATTACAATGGATACGGGATTCTTGGCAACAAACACCTAGTTAGCGATGCGCCATAAGCATAAAGATATGTCGATCGTGCAAGAATTGCAAGTATTTATGCAAATCTTTCATGCATCTTAACATATGCCCCGTAGAAAGTGTGGAAAGGATCAGGTTCGGTGGACGAACTGTGCCCGGGAAAGCCGGTCATTGATGGCCCAGCCGAGCCCCTCAGGTGGGAAGACCTCCGCAAGGATGAGGTCGACATCCGCCTGATCGGCGGTGCGCAGGGCCTGGAAAAGATGTCGGGCAGCCTCGTGCAGGTCGCCTCCCGGAGATAAAACAAGCGAAAGATCAGGTTCCGCATCCTCATACCGATGCCGAAAAGAAATGACCGCGACCCGTCTCCCGGCATGTTGCCGCAGCAGGGTCCGTACATCTCCCATGTATAATGGACGGACCGGGGCATAGTGGCTTTTCAGCTGACCCGGGGCATCGGGAGCATTTTGTTGTCCGATGGCTTCTACAGGCGCTTTCCGGGTGACCCTTTCGATATCCTCGGGCGTGACGGCACCGTAACGATGGATCCTGATGTTGCCATCCGGAAAGGAGACAATGGTCGACTCCAGTCCGACAGTGCAAGGTCCACCGTCGAGGATGTAGGGAATGCGACCACCAAGTCCCTGCAGCACGTGACCGGCGGTAACGGGGCTTACATATCCGGAGGGGTTGGCACTGGGTGCCGCGAGTGGAAACGAAAGACCAGACAGGAGTTCAAGTGCCACCGGATGACGAGGGATGCGCAGTGCCACCAGGTCACTACCGGCCGTTACGATATCCGGGACGTTTGCTCGCCTTGGCAACAGAAAAGTCAACGGGCCCGGAGAGAATGCTTCCGCCAGCAATTGACAGACCTCCGGGATATCCCGGGCATACAAATTGAAAGATTCCGCAGAGGGCAGGTGCAGGATGAGCGGGTTGAACCTCGGTCGGTGCTTGGCTTCGTAGATCCGCAAGACAGCGTCCGGATCCAGGGCATTCGCCGCCAGTCCATAAACCGTTTCCGTTGGAATGGCTACGACATCACCACGCCTCAACAATGACGCTGCATGGTCAATATCTGTGCCTATCAGGGTTTCCATTTCACGACCTGAGAACAATATTGAAGAGACTCACACCTCCGTCGTCTCCTTCTGAGCCTGCCCTTCCTTCAGCGTGAAGTGGATCTTCTGATTCTCCTTGTCGAGATCAGCTACAAGAATGTCTCCCTGCTTGATCTGCATGGCAAGGATCTCCTCGGCCAAGGGGTCCTCAAGGTATTTCTGGATGGCCCGGTGTAACGGACGCGCACCAAACTGCTGGTCGTATCCTTTGTCGGCGATGAAGTTCTTTGCTTCTTCCGTGAGTTCGAGGGAGAAGCCCAGGTTGACCAACCGCTTCATGACACCTTTCATCAGGATGTCGATGATCCGGAAGATGTGCTCCCGCTCCAGCGTGTTGAAGATGATGACATCATCCACCCGGTTGAGGAATTCCGGAGAGAAGGTCCGCTTCAGGGCTTTCTCGATGACCGCCTTGTTGGCCTCCTCTGAGTTCGCCATCCGGGCGCTGGTGGCAAAGCCAACACCATCGCCGAAGTCCTTCAACTGACGGACACCAATATTGGAGGTCATGATGATCAGGGTGTTCTTGAAATCCACCTTGCGACCCAGGCCATCCGTCAACAAACCATCATCAAGCACTTGCAGGAGGATGTTGTAGATATCCGGATGTGCTTTTTCGATCTCATCGAGCAGGATGACACTGTAAGGCTTACGTCTGACCTTTTCCGTAAGCTGACCTCCTTCCTCGTATCCAACATAACCGGGAGGGGCCCCGATAAGGCGGCTCACGGTGAATTTCTCCATGTATTCGCTCATGTCGATCCGGATCAGGGAATCCTCGGAATCAAACATGTAGCGGGATATCGCCCGTGCCAACTCCGTCTTACCCACGCCCGTCGGGCCCAGGAAGATGAAGGTGCCGATGGGTTTCTTTGGATCTTTCAAGCCTACACGGTTACGCTGGATGGCGCGTACCACTTTGGAGATGGCATCTTCCTGACCGATCACCATGCCATTCATATCATTGGACATGTTCCGGAGTTTCTCGGTTTCGGCCTGTACCATACGCTTGACGGGGATGCCCGTCATCATGCTGACGACTTCGGCTATGGCCTCTTCGGTGATGGGATAGCGCTTATGCTTGCTCTCCTCTTCCCAATGTTGCTTGGCGCGCTCCAGCTCTTCCTGCAGACGCTTTTCGGTATCCCGCAGCGAAGCCGCTTCTTCGAAGCGCTGGCTCTTGACGACTTTGTTCTTTTCCTGCTTGATGTCCTCGATCTTACGTTCGAGTTCAATGATCTCATCCGGAACGTTGATATTCTTAAGGTGTACCCGGGCACCGACCTCATCCATCACGTCAATGGCCTTGTCGGGCAACAGACGGTCTGTGATGTAGCGGTCGCTCAGTTTCACGCAGGCATCGATGGCGTCATCAGCGTAATTGACGTTATGATAATCCTCGTATTTCGACTTGATATTGTTGAGGATCATGATGGTCTCGTCCACACTCGGGGGATCCACCATCACCTTCTGGAAGCGACGGTCCAGGGCGCCATCCTTCTCGATGTACATGCGGTATTCGTCGAGCGTAGATGCACCAATGCACTGCAGTTCGCCTCGGGCCAGGGCCGGCTTGAAGATGTTGGAGGCATCGAGTGATCCGCTTGCGCCACCAGCACCGACGATGGTATGTATCTCATCGATGAACAGGATCACATCCCGGTTCTTCTCCAGTTCGTTCATGATCGCCTTCATGCGCTCCTCAAACTGGCCGCGGTACTTGGTACCGGCCACCAGGGCAGCCAGGTCCAGAGACACGACCCGCTTATCGAACAACACGCGGGAGACCTTCCGCTGCACGATGCGCAGGGCCAATCCCTCGACAATGGCCGTCTTACCCACACCGGGTTCGCCGATCAGGATCGGGTTGTTCTTCTTACGACGCGAAAGGATCTGAGAAACCCGCTCGATCTCCTCTTCCCTGCCTACGATGGGATCCAGCGAACCCATCTCAGCGAGCCGGGTGATGTCGCGACCAAAGTTATCAAGCACCGGCGTCTTGCTCTTGTTGGCAGCTGCCCCGGAAGCCTGCTTAGACTTTTGCTGATATCCCTTCTTCTCCTCGTCAAAATCATCATCATTCTCCTCCTGGAACTCGCTGCGGACATCGTTGCTCTTGACCAGACCCAATTCGTTGCGGAACAGGTCGTAGTCAACCTCGAAATTGTTGAGGATCTGCGTGGCGATGTTCTCCTTGTTCTTGAGGATCGACAGCATCAGGTGTTCCGTTTCCACGGTGGGACTCTTCAGGGCCTTGGCCTCGAGTACAGTTACCCGGATGACCTTCTCGGCCTGACGTGTCAGCGGCAGACTATTGATATTGGCGATATTCTTACCTGTCTTATCCTTGACCGCCATCTCGACCTCCTTGCGGAGTTCGTACAGGTCGACATTTAGATTTTTGAGTATCTTGATCGCGGTGTTGTCGCCCTCCCGGATAAGCCCGAGCAGCAGATGCTCCGTGCCTATGAAATCGTTGCCCAACCGCAATGCCTCTTCCCTGCTGAAGGAGATGATCTCCTTAACCTGGGCTGAAAAATTGTTATCCATGAGGTTCAGGTTTGTTTAAAATCCTTCTGATACAATAATAACGAATAAATTTGACGTTAGGTTGTCTGCCAGGGATCACCATCTGTCAGATACATGGTTTTTGCATCCGCCTTAACGTTTGCACCAACCACTATCCCGTGTCAAAACTACATTCCATGAACGTCAAAATTGATACCAAGGAGAAATTCCATGTCATCCGGCTTCCGCAAGGACCGCTGACTGCAAATATGTCAGTAGAATTGGCCGAAATCATCCGGAATTGTCGCACACCGGACAATGCAAATGTCATTATTGACATGTCCGCCGTAACGGTCCTGGATCCGCAAGTAGCCATGGACCTGCTCGCTGAACAGGAAAAGGCCTACAACATGCAGCATTCTTTTGTCGTTTGTTGCCTTGACAAAGCAATTGAAAAACAGCTGGACGAACTCGATATCCTGGATCAGATGAACCTAACCCGGACCGAAAGCGAGGCCTGGGACATCGTGCAAATGGAAGAGATCGAGCGTGAGCTGCTGAACTGAACCTTCACCCCTATCACGATCCGGACGCATGCTGGCTGTCACCATCCTGGGTAATAATTCTGCACTCCCCATGTTCGACCGTCATCCCACGGCACAGGTGGTGACAACGGGAGACCGTCTTTTTCTCGTTGATTGCGGAGAAGGCACCCAGATCCAGATGAACCGCTACAAGATCCGTCGCAGCAAGATCGGCCATGTTTTTATTTCGCATCTTCATGGAGATCACTACTATGGACTGATCGGCCTGCT
>CANHUK010000161.1 GCA_947463755.1 Chitinophagaceae bacterium | reverse complement strand
GGTATTTTGGTTGTGATTGAGGTTAACGGACATATTGAATGGCAGTCCCGCCCAGCTTTTTTGATAAGAGATGGTGGATGTCAGCTGGTTGGTAAAGTTCACGGGTTGCATGTAATTCCCGGCGCCAGTACCTGCCTGGGCAGATGCATTCATCATTCCGCCATTGGGGATAAGCGATAGATACTTACTGCTGCCCGCATTCACACTGGCGGAAAAGTTAGTTCCGGGTCTTGCCTTACTGTCCATGGAGTGACTCCACGTGATGAAAAAGCTTTTGGTACGATTGAAATCCGGATCTCCCTTAAAAGCAAACTTGGTATTTTGTATGCTGAGATTCAGCGAGCCATTGTATCGGTAGCGCTTTCGGTAACTTGGAGAAATATTCATCCGCCAGGTACCATATGAATAAATATCTGCGACCACCTTGGCATCAAAATATTCATTGACCACCTTGTAATAACCCAGGCCCTCCAGACCGAGTCCGAAATCCTCCGTGACGGTGAACTGTGGAGGAATGAAACCGGAACGACGACCTGTCGCCAGCGGAAAAATGGCGAAAGGAAAATAGATCGGAACAGGAACATCCTCAAATTCCGGGTGGATGGGACCCGTCACGGCCACTTTCTTGTTCACGAACTTGGCTTTGTTGAACCGGAACGCGAAGTGTGGAGTATCCAGATTGCAGGTGGTAAAACGCCCCCGCGAGGCATAGAATGTCTCCGGATCTGCCTTTTTCACTTTCTCGGCAAAATTGTAGATCTCGTCCTGTTGAAAGAAGGAATTATACGTGAGCCCCTTCTGGGTCTTGAAATTGAACCGGATACTGTCACTCACCGTGGTGGTCTCAGCCTGCACCAGTTTCGCCATGCCAGAGACATTTCCAGATGTGTCTCGCCCCATGCGAGCCATGACCACGTTGGTCTCCTGGTCGAATACCAGCGAGGGGGCTGTCAGGGCCACATCCGTGTACTTGACTTCCGTTTTTCCGTACAACAGAATTCTTCGGGTGTCTACATCCAGTACCATGGAATCTTCCGCCTGGTATTCGACCGGAGCATCTAATGTATCAGCGGACAGCTTTACATTAAGGGTATCTACAGTCCCGATCCTGGCGGAATCACCCGCCTGAAGGTTCAAGGTATCCTTCGATCCGGGTTTTACAGTGTCCCTGATCGCCGGCTTAAGGATAGTGGCAGAAGAGGTTGAAGGAAGGGTATCGCGGACATTCGGGCGTGTTGACAAAGGCTTCTCCGGGGGGCGCGACTGTGCATGAACCTGATGGCTGTATGAAATCAAAGAGATCGCCATCACAAGGGCGATCAATGTGTAAATTGGATTAACTTTACAAGCGGCACAAAACATAAGAGGCTACAAAAGTAACATATATCACTGAACACGACCTGCAACATCCAACGAATCCAACATCTCGCAAACATCCCCTGAATCATGTCACTTTGCAGATCCTTCATCCAATTCCTGTTGGTCTTTGCGACCACCCTACCCTTGATCGTGATTGGTCAGTCGACCCGCAGCGGCGCACGGATCAACACCATCATCGTCGATGCCGGTCACGGCGGAACTGACCAGGGAGCCAAAGGTAAATACTCCACCGAAGCGCAGATCACCCTTCAGCTTGCATTGAAACTGGAAGAGATACTGAAACGGGAATTGCAAGAAACGCGCATCGTCATGACCCGTACCACCGACATCTATCACAGTGTGCGGGAAAAGGCCGATATCGCAAACCAGCAGAAGGGCGATCTCTTTGTTTGCATCCATGTGAATGCGGCTCCCCCAAAACGCCATCGTGAACAAACAGGTTATAGAACTCGTACCTATTACACGGGCAAAGGAAAAAAACGTAAGAAAGTAACCAAAAAAGAACCGGTATACAGAACCTGGACAACTCCAAGTCCGGCCAAAGGCACGTCAACATACGTGTTTGCGGCCGATCGCGCGGATGAAAAAGCTGAAGGGATCATCGAAGAAAGATATGAGTCTGAAAGCGAGATCCTTGACATTCCTGATCCCAAAAGCCCGGAAGCCCTGATCAAGGCCCGGTTGTGGTCGCAAAAATTCTTCAAGAACAGTGTGAGACTTGGGTCGTTCATCGAAGAGGAGTTCGTAAAGATCGGCCGAAATAGCTGGGGTGTATTGCAACGTAATCATATGGGTATCTGGGTGCTGCAGGCGACGAACATGCCGGCCGTACTCATCGAAACCGGCTTCATCACCAACGCCGAGGAAGAAGATTATCTGAACAGTGAAGCGGGGCAACAAGAGATGGTCAGGGCCATTGCCAACGCAGTGATCCGGTACAAATCGCAGATTGAAAATCCTATTCCGCAGAAAAGCGAAACGCATACGTCGACCAAACCTGGCCAGGCCGTTAGCGTGAAACGATAACGGCACCCGCCATTTGATCAGGACATCCGTTTAGGGGCTTAATGGCAGACCTTTGCCGCATGCCCGAGGGAACGTAACTTTACCGCATGAAAGTATCCAACGAAACCAAGGTCGGCATTCTTGCAGCCTTCGCCATCACACTGTTGATCCTCGGGTTCAATTTCCTGAAAGGCAGAAACCTGATGGCCAAGAAGGATACGATCTATGCAGTTTTCCCCAAAGTGGACGGACTGAGTACTTCCGATGCGGTCCGCATGAGTGGACTTCAGATCGGAAATGTATCAGAAATGGAGGAGGGAGACCAGGACCTCACCTCCGTAGTGGTGGGCTTCCATCTCATCAGAGATATCAACATCCCGGACGACTCCTATGCGGTAATCAGTGCAAATCCCCTCGGAGCCACTTCGGTCAACATCGTCAAGGGAAAATCAAAGTCCTTCATTGAAAATGGCGATACCCTCCAGACCATCGTAGCGGCCGGTATGATCGATGACCTAAAACAAACCCTCTCCCCTGTCATCGACAATGTGAACGGTACCCTTACTTCCGTTGATTCCCTCGTGGAACAACTTGGACTCCTGATGGATCCCGTCACGCGGCAACATCTGCAGACGACCATGGCCAATCTGGACGCCGCCACCCGGCAGCTGACAGAGCTACTCGATACCAAAAAGGGTCCACTGGCCTCTACGCTCCAACATGTCAGCTCCATCACGGGCAACCTAAGGCAACAAAACGACTCGATCAACAGGGTCATTGCTAATACCGGAGTCCTCACGGAGAAATTGGCGGCACTGGAGCTGGACAAGACCTTGTCTAAGGTACAGGCTACCCTGGACAACCTCAATATCACCCTGAATCAAATAAATGCGGGTCAGGGTACGGCCGGAAAACTGGTCAGCGATCCAAAACTTTACCAGAATCTGAATGCCACGGCCAACAGTCTGAACATTCTCCTTCAGGACCTCAGGCTGCACCCCAAACGATATATAAATGTCTCGGTATTCGGCCGGAAGGATAAGACAGGGCCGCTCATGCAGCCGCTGCCGGATTCGGCCAACAATCCTAAGAGACCATGACGCCACGCAGGATCGCGGTTGGTATCGGTCTGGGGTTCTATTGCCTGATCACTAGCCTCTTATATGCTCAAGTCCGGCCGGTTACAAATTCCACCGGACAGATGCAAGACACAGGCAAGATCATCCGGATACTCCGTGCAGACAGGCTAACCCTCGTTAAGTTGGATAGTGCTTCGGAACGTTACATCCTGGCAGGCAACGTGCAGCTGATGCAGGACAACACCCTGTTCTACTGCGACAGCGCCGTAAAGGATGAATCGATGAACACCATCGAGGCTTTTGGAAACATTCACATCAACGATGCAGACAGCGTGCACACATACGCCCAGTATCTCAAATACCTGGGTGACTCAAAATTGGCCACACTCCGACAAAAAGTACGTTTGACGGACGGTAAGGGTGTGCTGACCACCGATGAGCTCCAATATGACATCAATGCCCGCATCGGATCCTATCACCAGGGGGGCAAGGTCGTGAACGGCAAATCCATACTGACCAGCCGTCAGGGTTATTACTATGCAGATACCCGTGAAGTGTATTTTCAGGACAAGGTGAAGCTCACAGATCCGGAATATACCATGTCAACGGACACCCTACTTTATGACCTGAACAGGGAACTGGCCACATTCGTAGCCCTCACCACCATCAATGATGGAAGATCCCGCATACTCACCAGGTCCGGCTATTATGACATGCGGTCCGGAGAAGCGGAATTCGGCAAGCGCCCGATCATCGAAGACAGCACGCAACAGGTTGTGGCCGACAGCATCAGATATGACAAGAAAAAAGGTTCCGGATTCGCGAAGGGTAACGTGGTGGTCAGGGATACTGCACAGGGACTTACCGTACTATCGGGGCAAGCCGAATTTGACCAGGGAACGGGCAGCATGCTGGCAACTTTAAAACCCGTCATGATCCTCAGGCGTGACAGTGATTCGCTCTTCATTTCAGCGGACACCCTGCGCTCCGGAAGCCGTCCTCGCCGGGTAGAAATCATTCCTGACTCCGCTGCGTCTCCCGTAGACACAGCTGCATCCACCGGCAGGTCAATAAAAGATAGATCCAACAAGCCCACCGATACACTGAAAACAATCAATTTATTGTCAGATACCCGCGTGGTGGCAACAACGACCACCCAAGACAGTGTCAGTGCCACCCGAATCTTGTCATCGAAAACACCAGTGGTAAGCAGAGACACCCTTGCTCAAGAAACGGACAGCGTGCGATTTTTTCTGGCTTATCGTCATGTGAAGATCTTTTCTGATTCGTTACAGGGGGTCTGCGACAGTCTCTCCTACTCCGCCGAGGATTCCGTTTTCCGGTTCTTTCAGGACCCGGTGTTGTGGGCCCGTGCCAGTCAGGTGACCGGGGATACCATTCTGCTGCATACGCGAAATCAGAAACCCGACCAGCTCTGGGTACTTGAAAATGGGTTTTCCGTGAGCCGCACACCCGAAGAGCTTTTCAACCAGATCCGGGGAAACACCCTGTTCGGCCAGTTCAAGGGGGGAGAGATAGACTTCCTGCGTGCCAGGGGCAGTGCTGAAAGCCTGTATTATCTCCAGGCGGAAGATAGTTCCTATTTCGGGCTGAATTACGCGAAGGCAGATGCCATTAACCTGTACTTCATCAATCGGGAATTGAAGCGGGTGACATGGGTAGCTGGCGTCGAAGGAGTCACCTATCCATTTCGTCAGATTCCGGCAGACAAGCGCCAGCTTCGTGGGTTCAAATGGCTGGAAGATCGCCGTCCCAAATCACGCTATGCCCTCTTTGCTGACTGATCTGTCGGGGATCGCTAAGACACCTGAAGCCGAAAGCATCCTGACACCGATGTCGCAATCAAGGCATCT
>CANHUK010000160.1 GCA_947463755.1 Chitinophagaceae bacterium | reverse complement strand
GCGGTCAAATGCGGCGATGAAGGATCGTTTGAAGGCAAGTATGTCAAGCGAGGGTGTCATCTGATCTATTGTTCGGTCTGCAGGGCCTGCAGGATATCGCTGAGGATGTCATCGGGGTGTTCCAGTCCAACGGAAATGCGGATCAAACCTGGGGTGATGCCCACGGCCTGTCTTTCTTCTTCGGTGAGTTTGGAGTGCGTAGTGCTGGCAGGATGGGAGGCAATGCTGCGGCTGTCTCCCAGGTTATTGGTCATGGACAGCATCTTCAGACTGTTCAGGAATTTCCTGCCGGCGGGCAGTCCACCTTTCAGTTCAAAGGTGACGATGCCACCACCATTGCGCATCTGGCGCCTGGCGATCTCATATTGGGGATGATCAGGCAGGAAGGGATATTTCACGCCGCTGAGGGCGGGATGTCCCTGCAGCGCGGTGGCCAGCTTAAAGGCGCTGTCGGCATGACGATCCATCCGGATGAAGAGGGTCTCCAGGCTTTTACTCAGGATCCACGCATTGAAGGGGCTCATGGAGGGCCCGGTATTCCGGATGAACAGATACAGCGGATGAATGAGTTCCTTTCGGCCGACAACCACGCCCCCGAGCACACGGCCCTGGCCGTCCATGAATTTGGTGGCCGAGTGGATCACCAGGTCTGCACCCCAGGCGATCGGTTGCTGCACGGCCGGGGTGGCGAAGCAGTTGTCGACCACCAGGAGCACATTGCGGGCATGACAGAGGTCTGCCAGATACTTCAGGTCGATGATGTCCAGGCCGGGATTGGA
The DNA here is from genome assembly GCA_947463755.1 of Chitinophagaceae bacterium. GTDB lineage: Bacteria > Bacteroidota > Bacteroidia > Chitinophagales > Chitinophagaceae > Pollutibacter. The sequence goes on along the minus strand of CANHUK010000160.1, from coordinate 4,563 downwards.
TGGGGTTTCGACGTATAGCATCTTCGTCTCCGGCCGGAAAAGTTCCTCCACGGAAGTCGGCTCATTCATGTCGAAATAGGAATAGGATATCCCCCATTTCGGCAGATATTTGGTCAGAATGGCATGCGTAGATCCGAACACAGCGGATGCCGAAATGATATGATCACCCTTTGAGAGAAAGGTCATGAAGGTGGAGAATACGGCAGCCATTCCTGTGGCAGTAGCCACTCCCTCCTCCGCGCCCTCGAGTACGCAGATCTTTTCAATGAACTCATCAACGCTGGGATTCTTGAAGCGGGAATAGATATTTACATCCAGGGTATCGTCGGCAAAGGCAGCCGCCATGTCTTCAGCGGAGTCGTAAACGAAACTGCTGGTGAGGAATAGCGGAGTGGAATGTTCCTTCTGGGCCGTCCGCTCCGTCTGGATGCGCACGGCGTCCGTTTCAGGGTGTCTGGTCATATGCTTGAAAGATTGAGACTGTTGTGATGCGGATGATCAGAGGGTCAGGCGTTCTCCACCTTTACATCATTGACGTAAACCTCCCAGGAGATGCGGGCGCCGGCGCGGCGCAGGGTTTCGGCTACGGAACAATATTTGTCGATCGACAAGGCTACGGCGCGATGACCCTTGGAGGGTTCGATAGCACCTGTCAGTCGGAATTCAAGCCGGATATCTTCCCACAAGGCGATGTCCTTGCCCTGTTCGCGCGATCCGTCCACATGGATCTGAAGTCCTTCGAGGGTCTGCTTCTGTTTTTTGAGGATGCTCACGATGTCGACACCGCTACATCCGCACAGTCCTGCCAGCAGGATCTGCATCGGTCTGAAACCGGTACCTCCACCTCCCTGATCCACGGGAATGTCGAGGCGGAGGGTATGCCCCGATTGATCTGCGACATCGAATCCATAGTCAGGGTCAGTCAGCGCGGCTGTCAGCAAGGGCATAACGTGAAATTTCTGCAAAGATACACCCTGCCGCCGCAATATCAGGATGCAACCCCTGGAAGATCCTGGTCGTCATGATATCAATGGGCCTGGTCGATGGCCCTGATACAATGTTCGAGGGATCGCTGCCAGGATCTGAGTTCGATCCCGTATGTTTCGACGATCTTCCGCTTATCAAGTACGCTGTAAGCGGGCCGCTGGGCGGGGGTGATGAATTCCGGGGTCGAGATGGCCCGGACCTCCGTGGTCGACCCGATCAGACGGGCGATCTCCACGGCAAAGTCGTACCATGAGATCTCCCCCTGGTTACTGAAATGATAGATGCCCGGGACAGACTTTTCCGCCTCCGCCACTTTCATGATGCATGCTGCGAGGTCACCTGCATAGGTTGGCGCACCGATCTGGTCGTTGACCACCCCGATGTATGGTTTCTCCCGCAGGAGCCGAATGATGGTCTTCACAAAGTTCTTTCCGGTTTCGTGATATACCCAGGAGGTGCGGATGATGATACTGTCGGGATTCAGTTCCATGGCCTGCCGCTCGCCTTCCAGTTTCGACTCGCCATAGACCGTCAGGGGGCCAGTGGGGTCATCCTCCCTGTAAGGTCTGTCGGATGAACCATTGAAAACGTAGTCGGTAGAAACGTGAATGAACCGGGTACCATGTGCCCGGCATACGGCGGCGAGCACACCTACGGCCTCGGCATTGACCTGAAAAGCCAGTTCCCGTTCGGTCTCGGCCCGGTCAACGGCCGTATAAGCCGCTGCATTGATGCACACGTCCGGCGTATCCGCTTTGAAGAAATTGCGGACCAGTTCGAAATGATGGATCGGTAGGTCCTCCCGGGACAAAAAACGGAAACTGTGTTGAGGATATCTTTCCTCCAGCTGTCGCAGGGCCTTACCCAGTTGTCCGTTGGCTCCGGTGACGAGGATCTTCATTCGATTCAGGGTTGATATTCGAAATCTGAGTGGATATCTTTCAGGCTGGCCAATTCCACATCCTTCGGCGAGAGGATGGCTTCTCCTGGCGGTATGTGCCAGTCGATGGCCAGGTCCGGATCATCATACCGAAGTCCGGCTTCGTGGTCGCGACTGTAGTAATTATCTGTTTTGTACATCACGTCGGCGAAAGGACTCAGCACAGCGAACCCGTGGGCAAATCCATGGGGTACCAGGATCTGTGTCCGTTCTTCACTGTCCAGTTCCACGGCAACATGTCTGCCGTAGGTAGGTGAGCCCCGCCGGATGTCCACGACTACATCGAGTATCCGTCCCCGGATCACCTGTACGATCTTGGTCTGGGCGAAGGGCGGACGCTGGTAGTGCAGTCCGCGGATGACGCCCCGGACGGAGGTGGAGAGGTTGTCCTGCACCCAATCCCGGGTGATACCATGATCCTGATATCTGCGGGCGCTGAAACTTTCGAGGAATGCCCCCCGGTCATCCCTGAAGATGGATGGCTTAATGAGCAGTACGCCGGGAATATCTGTCTGGAGGACGGTCATAATCAACAAGGATGTTATCGGGTCACATACTGATCCCGGTAATAGTCGAGATAGCTGCCGGAGGTGATGTGTTCGATCCATTCCGGATTGGCCAGATACCAGTCAACGGTCTTTTCCAATCCTTCCTCGAACTGGAGTGAAGGCCTCCAGCCAAGTTCCCTTTCGATCTTCGTTGCATCGATGGCATAGCGGGCATCATGGCCGGCCCTGTCCTTGACATATGTGATCAGGGAGGCAGAATCCCCTGCCGTTCGGCCCAGTTTGCGGTCCATGATGCCGCAGAGCAGATGCACCAGGTCTATATTCCGCCATTCGTTGAAACCTCCAATGTTGTAGGTTTCCCCGTCAATGCCATCATGGAATACCGTATCGATGGCGGCGGCATGGTCTTCCACCCAGAGCCAGTCGCGCACGTTCAGTCCCTGACCGTAAACAGGGAGCGGCTTGCGGTGCAGGATATTGTTGATCATGAGCGGGATCAGCTTTTCCGGAAACTGATGAGAACCATAGTTGTTCGAGCAGTTGGAAATGACGACCGGCAGACCATAAGTATGGTGGTAGGCCCTCACGAGGTGGTCACTTGAGGCCTTCGATGCGGAGTAAGGCGACCGGGGGTCGTATGGGGTTTCTTCGGTAAAAAGACCTGTATCCCCAAGGCTTCCGTACACCTCATCGGTAGACACATGATAGAATCGTTTGCCGGTGAGGTCCTTCCAGTGTACGCGGGCGGCATTGAGCAGCACTCCGGTGCCGAGGACATTGGTACGAATGAAAGACATTGGGTCCATGATCGACCGGTCCACATGGCTCTCTGCCGCGAGATGGATCACTGCATCAATGCTGTAAGATGCGAAGACCTCGTCGATACGGGCATCATCGGTGATATCCGCCTTGATGAACCGGTAGTTGTGCGCCTGCTCCACATCCCGGAGATTTTCCGGATTGCCCGCATAGGTCAGGGCATCGAGGTTCAGGATGAGATCGTCCGGATGCCGGCGTATGAATCTGCGTACGACGTGCGACCCGATGAATCCGGAGCCGCCGGTGATCAGGATGGTGCGTGGCATGGCAGTCTTTTTATGGGGTTGTCAGAGACTCCAGTAGTCGCGTTCGGTGATCCTTCCCTTGAAGAGCCCCTTCAGGTCTGCAATCAGACCGGAAGGCCTCGTGAGATCATAGAGATCCTGCGGGGCGAGGTTCCGGTATGGTTCGTGTGCCGTAGCGATGAGCACGGCATCGTAGTCGCGGCCGGTGCCGGATGCGAGTTCGAGTCCATATTCCTCATGCACTTCTTCAGGTTCCGCGAAGGGATCCACCACGTCCACCTTGATGTTGAAGGCTTGTATCTCCTTGACGGTGTCGATGATCTTGGAGTTCCGGATATCGCTCACATCCTCCTTAAAGGTGACCCCCTTCACGAGTACCCGGGCGTTGTTGACATCCGGCGTGTTGCGCAAAACATGCTGGATCACCTTTCTGGCCACGTTGCGGGCCATATTGTCGTTGATGAACCGGGAGGCGGCGATGACCTTGGCGTCGTAGCCCAGGGCCTCGGCCTTATGGGTCAGATAGTATGGATCCACGCCTATGCAGTGTCCGCCGACAAGTCCCGGAGAGAATTTTAGAAAGTTCCACTTAGTTCCGGCAGCCTCGAGCACATCATAGGTGTTGATATGCATCCGGTCAAAGATCATGGACAGCTCGTTCATGAGGGCGATATTGAGATCGCGCTGGGTATTCTCTACGATCTTGGCTGCCTCGGCAACCTTAATACTGGAGGCCCGATGCACACCGGCATCCACAACCACCTCATAGGTTTTGGCTATTTCATCCAGTGCCTCCGCATCGGAACCGGATACGATCTTGACAACAGAGCGCAGGGTATTTTTCTTATCACCCGGGTTGATCCTTTCGGGGGAATAGCCGAGCTTGAAGTCAACACCCATCTTCAGGCCAGAGATCTCCTCAATGACCGGGAGGCAGTCCTCCTCTGTGCATCCAGGATATACAGTGGATTCATACACGACATAGTCTCCTTGCTTTACGACCTTTCCGATCGTGGTGGAGGCTCCGATGATGGGTTTGAGATCGGGCACATTGAACTTATCG
>CANHUK010000159.1 GCA_947463755.1 Chitinophagaceae bacterium | reverse complement strand
GGCTTCGCGGCGCAGACGCTCCGATTCATCGCGCATTCCCCGATCCCAGATCAGCCGCACATGCGCATTGCCGACGGGTTCGCGGAATTCGACCCGCAGTTTAACAGGCTTCCCTTTCACGAAATCGAAAATGCTCATGCGGGTGGAATAACTGCGCTTCTCCCAGGCATCCACCACCAACTTGTCGCCGAGCCACAACCGGAATCCATCGTTACCATCCAGGCCGATCCGATACCTTCCGGTGGAATCCGGTGTAAGGATGCCCGTCCACCGAACGGAGTAAAAATCCCTCGACAAGCGCTCATCCGGCGGAAACAGCGTCCAGTGAAAATCAATCCGGTCATCCTTTCTTTCAAAGATCGGAACGCCCGACAGATCCGTATTGGCATAATACGCGCCATGCAGCCCCGATACCATCCGGTCACCCACGCGATGCGTCAACAATCCCGCCGGCACTACCTTCCATGGACGCGCATCGCGGTCATAACCACGAGCATAACGGATACGGGTACCCGAAGATGTAAAGGCTTCCTCCAGCCCCTGGCGAATGGAGACCTTTTCATTACCCGGACCACTATAGCCGCCGAGCCGCGCCAAAACAGCATCTTCACCGATCAGGGCGATGGAACGCAGGTTGCCTTTCAGCGGAAGCATGCCCCGGTTCTGAAGTAACGTAAACGATGATGATGCTGCCTTTCGGGCGATCGCCTTGTGGCGATCTACATCGACGAGCTTTTCAGTTTGAGCGATGTCGAAATATGGGTTCTCAAACAGTCCGAGTTCGAACTTGGCGCACAACACCCTTCGCACGGCGTCATCGATTCGCTTTTCATCGATGCGCCCGTCCAGGAAGGGCGGCATGAAGAGTTTGTGATGATCGTAATCGGTCTGAAAGATGACATCCAGTCCGCCATTCATCGCGGCCGCGGAACTGGTGGGATAATCAGCGGCAGTCATGTGCAGCACATTGGCCCCGCCGGTGGCACTGGCATCGGAGATCACAAAACCGGTAAAGCCTTGCTCACGCTTCAGCCAGTCGAGCAGCCAACGCGGATGACCTGTGGCCGGCGTCCCGTCCAGACTATTATATGCCGTCATCACACTGCGGGCTCCCGCCAGCTTGAAGGTCGCGCGAAACGGTGCGAGATGTGTCTGACGCAGGTACCATTCGCTTTCATGGATGGGCCAGCTGTCGCGACCGCCTTCTCCGACATTCGCCAGGAAATGCTTGGGCGTAGCCACGATGCCCATGCGTTCCAGCGCTCCCATGTAAGCAACGCCCATCATGGAAGACAGGTATGGATCTTCGCCGTAGGTCTCTTCTGTGCGTCCCCAGCGAACATCTGTAGCGAGATTGATCACCGGCGACAGGATCTGCCGGATACCGCGTGTCCGGGTTTCGCGGGCGATGGCATGTGCCACCTCAGCCATGAGGGAGGTGTCGAAGGTTGCCGCCAGCGCAATGCTCTGCGGGAAGGAAGTGGCACCGGCGCGTACGAGTCCGTGCAGGGCCTCATCGAAAGGGATGATGGGAATGCCGAGCCGCGACTGCTTCAGAAAGTATTCCTGCATCCGGTTGATCTTCTCTGCGACGGCCTGTGCCCGTTCGGTTGCATTATATTGCAGCATCTGTCCGGAAGCGCCGCCCGACTGACCCGCCGCACTCACCTGGAATCCAAAGATCCCGTGGCGATACTTCTCCTCTTCCCCCGGCTTGACCTCCCCCGGGATCATGAACAACTGCCAGAACTTCTCCTCCGGCGTCATTCGGCGCAGAAGATCCTCCACCCGGGCGGAAACAGGCTGCGCAGGATCCTTGTACACCGGGGACTGGGCCTGAAGGGACAGGCTGCTGATCAGGGTTAAGACGGGAATGATGAGTCGTTTCATACGGACGCGTTCTGGATGCCGAATGTACGAAGCGGATCCCAAGGAAGGACGAAGAGGAGATGTCGGGAACAAAAAAGGTAGGCATGACCGTTAGTCGGTCAACGGACAGGGATCCGAAAGGTCGATGCGGGTAATCCCTGGTCATTGACGAGATTTCCGTTACTCCAGGACTGCCAGCCGTAACTGATCACACGGGGTTTTTCTTTCGCTGCGATCACGACTGTTTTCCCATTGATCTGCACCTGATGCGACGCATTGCCATCCAGGGCAAAGCCATGCAGGTCAGTCAGGTCAGCGGTTTTCAGCCGGCTGCCGGTGTATTGATAGTGAACGATCACGGCTCCCCGCTTCCATACCGCCCGAACGGGCAACGGGCCGGACGGCACAGACGCCATGCCATGCACATCCCGAAGGATCCACTGGGCCAGTCGTTGCCCGACGAGTCGCTTCTCCGTCGGATGCACATCATCGCGGGCACCAATATCACTGCAGACGGCCATGCCGCTGTGCGGAATGCTGTCGAGTATCCGGCGTTGTTCATCCCGAAATTCCGGCCATAACTGGCCCTTATATTTGATCGTATCAATTGATGACAACTGCACAAAATAGAATGGCATGTTGGGCATCGACCATTTGCGGCGCAGGTCTTCTACCATCAGTCGGGTCAATGCCCCGTATTCCCCGACCCGCGCGGATTCCTGGGCATTACTCTCGCCCTGGTAGCAGAGGATGCCCCGGATCGGCAGTGGCAACAGTGGTTTTATCCCGCCATCGAAGGCAAAGCCGGGGCGGAAAGGATGTGCCTTGCCCAATGGGCCCAATGGCACATCCGGGAGATCTCCCACATTCTGTCGGCCGCGGACCTTCACCCAATCGGGCAGATCGGGATTTTCCAGCCAGTCGCCAGATACCTTCGAAGTGAACCTGGGATCAGCCGCCATCGCCTCCGGATCGATGAATGCCTCCAGCGGCGCTCCCCCGATCGACAGATTGATCAATCCCACCGGCACGCCTGTCCGATCCGTCAGGGTACGGCCGGCATAATAGGCCACGGCACTCATTGAGGGTAGGGATCGCTGATCGGCCCTTGTCCATTCGCCCTGATAAAAACTGTCTGCCTGCAATCGTCTGACGACCTGCGGCGTATATGGCGTTCCGTAAAAACCTTTCCCGGCGTAATCAGGATTACGCCAGCGCAGGATCGACGGCATGGGACGCACGCGCTCCTCCGCGAAATGCGCTTCGCGCTGCATGGGCCATTCCATATTGCTTTGACCGATGCAGAGCCAGACATCCCCGATCAGCAGGTCGCGCAGTATGATGGTGTCTGAGCCCGATGCCACTTTCAGATCATGAGCCGTCGTATCTGCCCGCCGTGCCGGCAGGTTCAGGCTCCAGCGGCCATTGGCATCAGCAGAAGATCGGCCTTCGTGATCCGCAAAACGCAAAAGGACCGGGGCACCCGGGTTCGCCGTTCCGAAGATTCGGATCGGCCGGTCGCGCTGCAGCACCATATGATCCGAAAAGACCGGATCGAATCGGAGCTGGGCCTGCACGCTGCTGAATGTGAAAACAAAGAATTCAATGAACAAAAAAAAATATAAAGTCCGGCGCATACTTATTTCGTGGATCATCATCATCATTTATCCAGACCATGATTGCATCATGACCGATTCTGTAATTGCCCACTGTCATTGATTCCTCAAGGATCCGTGCTTGTGTGCACGTTAATATTCATTTCAGTTTCCCTGAAACAACTCCGATCATTTCACTTTTCGTGAAATAAAGTCATTTATTTCAGTTTTAATGAAATAAACCTACTCCTTCACCAACTCCTTCTCCAGACTTTCCAAAGAAACGCCCTTGGTTTCCGGCACCCGCGTCAGCACCCAGACCAGTTGCAGCACCATCATCCCGGCAAAAAAGGCGAAGATTGGCCAGGGGTTATCCTTGAAGATCCCATCCTCAGCATCCAGGAATACCGGCGTGATCAGGGTGATGATGGCGGCGAATACCCAGTGTACGCTGGCACCAAAGGCCTGTCCTGCCGCCCGGATGCGGTTGGGGAAGATCTCAGAAATGAATACCCAGATGACAGCCCCCTGCCCGATGGCGTGCGATGCGATGAAGAGCAACAGGCTCATCAGCAGGAATTCTGGAGAGGCGCCTGCATAGAAGGCCCATGCAACCAGCGAAAGGCTCAAAATATATCCGAGGGAACCAATCACAAGCAGGGTTTTGCGCCCCAGCCGGTCGATCAGCCAAAGGCCGGCAAAGGTGAACACCAGGTTGGCTCCGCCGATGGCGATGCTGTTGAACAGTGAATCCTTCGCCGCCAGGCCGGCCCGCTCGAGGATCTCCGGCGCGTAATACAGGATGAAATTGATCCCGCTCCACTGGTTGAAGAAGGAGACCAGAAAGGCCAGCCCGATGATCCGGCCATGCTTCGATTGGAAAAAGGCAGGTTGCTTCTCCCCTTGCTTCCCCGATTGCTCGGAGATGGAACGCATCTCGGATTCGATATCCATTACCACCAGCCGCTGCATGACCGTCCGGGCACCGGCGGCATCTCCTCTGACAGCCAGCAGCCAGCGCGGACTCTCCGGAATGGAGGTTACCATCAAGGTGTATATCAGCGAAGGCAGGGCCATGACCCCGAGCATCCAGCGCCAGTCGTTATCGCCGCCAACCCCTTCCAGCCAGTAGTTGGACAAGAAGGCGATCAGGATGCCGAAGACGATGTTGAACTGATACATCGCCACGAGCCGGCCACGGGTAGCGGGCGTGGAGATCTCTGAAATATATGTGGGCGCTGCTACCGATGACACCCCAATGCCTACCCCGCCGATGAACCGAAAGAAGGAAAAAGTGTAGGGATCCATCGCCAGGGCGGACCCGATGGCAGACACGCTGAAGAGGATGCCGATCCAGAGCAGGACCTTCTTCCTGCCGAATTTCTCCGTGGGTACCCCGCCGTAGATCGACCCGGCCACCGTGCCCCAGAGCGCCATCGACATGATGAAAAATCCATGGAACCAGGGACTGGTATCCCACAATTCCTTGATGGGGAGGTTGGCACCGGAGATCACCACGGTATCAAATCCGAAGATGAAGCCGGCCAGCGCCGCGATCAGGGAGATGCCGAAAAGACCGTTGCCGGAGGAGGAAGTTGCGTTGGGTTGCATATATAAACTTGAGTTTGCTAAATATATGGAGCATTTCAATACGGAAAATCAATCTGTATGGACTCAACGATATGCTGAATTGAAGTGCACGTACAAAATGCTTCGCGCCTTCGCGGTAAAGCCTTCACCGCGAGGAAACGAAGACGCTATGAACAGCCAATACAAGATCCTTCGGAGGCCTCGTGATGCCCTCCCACTTTGTCTTTGTGAATGAATGTCCCTCCCACTTTGTCATTCCCCTCCCACTTTGTCATTCCGAGCGGAGCGAGGAACCTTGCCTTTTTCAT
>CANHUK010000158.1 GCA_947463755.1 Chitinophagaceae bacterium | reverse complement strand
GGCGAGAGGGACTGATTGTGAACCGGGATCAGAATATCGCCATGCCCGAAGGTTCGGTCGCTCGAGCCGAAGGTGGTCGTGGCCACCTTGGTGATCACCCCACGGCGCTGTAGCAGATAGAGGGCGCGGGGCGCGAAATAATCCTTCCAGGAAAGGACATAGGCATAATTACTGCGCTCCGGCACAGGCATGCGCGATTCGGCGGCCGTGACCGTTTGTCCGGCCGACTGCTCCGGGTTCCAGGCATTCAACTCAGCGTAGGGAACGCCCATGGCGAGGGGGATGGTCCAGGCGGAGATGTCGTAGAACAGGCTGTCGTCGAATTTCGTGTTCTTTTCAAAGATCGATTTGATAAGCTTGAACTGGGTCTGCTGGGCAGGCACCACAAACGCGTTGCCCGTGCTGAACTTCTGCCCGCCGGCGGTCATGTCTGATTTCAGCCGATAGATCCGGATCTGGTGACGCAGTAACATTTGTACGAAGAGGTCGGTTTTGACCGGATCCTCGGCATCCCCGAATACATAGGCCTTCACCGGATAGGCGGCTGCTTCCTTGCGGGCATCCAGGTAGAATCCCCGCTGATAGTCGAGCAACTTGGTCCTCATCTTCACGGCTGCCTCCATGGTGGAGAGCATGGTGGTGAACTGATTGCGGATGGTGAACGGGAAGCTCAGCGGACCGTTGACACTTTCCTGGATATGCCCACGGGAACTCGCCTGTTCGAAGAGGATGCCGATGCCGCCGTTCACATCCGGATAGGTGGAACCTTTTCCATAATAAAAATCATCATATCCTTCCTTGGTGAAATACAACGATCCTATCCGGTCGAGATGCTTCGCGTGATAGGTCGCGATCTCTCCGGTCAGCTCCTGGTTGCGTTTCGGGGTATTGCCGTTCACCCGCGCAGGCTCTCCGGGCTGGAAGAAGAAGGTAGCGTTGGTGCCCATCTCGTGATGATCGGTCAGGATGTTCGGCTTCCAGTCGTGGAAGACCATGAGCCTGTTCTTGCTCTCATAATGTTGCGCCGGCAGCCAGTCGCGGTTGAGGTCGAACCAATAGTGGTTGAAACGTCCGCCGGGCCAGGCCTCGCTGAACTCGCGGTGGTTCGGATCGCTCACGCCCGTTATGCTCTTGTGGCTGTTCACCCAGGAGGAAAACCGCTGTAATCCATCAGGATTGAAGGAAGGATCCAGCAGGATGACGGTGCGGGAGAGGATCTCATCGATCTCCGGTCCCCTGGCCGCGGCAAGGTGATAGATGCCGAGCAGGGAGGCATTGGCGCCACTCGCCTCGTTGCCGTGGATGCTGCAGCCGATCCAGAGGACGGTGGGCATCTCCGCCGTGTTCAGTCCGGCCGATTGGTCGGGGTCGCTCAATTTGAGGTGCTCGGTGCGGATGGATTCGATCCGGGCGTGGTTGGCGGGTGAGGTGACCGTCAGCACGACCTGGGGCCGGCCTTCGTAGGTCTTTCCGATGTCCTTCAGCGTAATGCGGTCAGAAGCCTGGTCAACGGCGCGCATATATTGCACCAGCCGATCATGTGTCACATGCCATTCTCCGACTTTGTGGCCGATGACCTGTTCAGGCGTTGGAATGGCAGGGTCATAGGACACACCTTTGGGGAGATAGTAATTGAGGTCTTGTGCGTTGACAGCGTGCAACGACAATGTCAGGGCAATGGCGATCAATCGTTTCATGATGCGAATGAATATAAATGTGTACGTTCCCTGTCGACCTGCTTAGGTTTTAGGGTATGCATGACCGTTAGTGTGCGATTCAGTAGGTGCGGTTCGGGTCGAAGGCTTCGAGTTCTTTGGCCACAGCGGTCAGGAAGGTGGCGCCCAGCGCCCCGTCGATGATGCGGTGGTCGTAACTCATGGACAGGTACATCATGTGCCGGATGGCGATGCTGTCGCCCTGCGGACCTTCGATCACCACCGGACGCTTTTTGATCGCGCCGGTCGCCAGGATGGCCACCTGCGGCTGGTTGATGATGGGCGTGCCCATCAAACTCCCGAAGGTGCCGACATTGGTGAAGGTGAAGGTGCCTCCCTGGGTGTCATCCGGCCGGAGCTTGTTGTTCCGTGAGTTGTGCGCCAGCTGGTTGACCTGACGGGTGAGCCCGACGAGGTTGAGCTGATCTGCATTCCGGATCACGGGCACAATGAGGTTACCTGAGGGCAGGGCGGTGGCCATGCCGATATTGATGTCCTTCTTGACCAGGATGCGGTCGCCCTCCAGGCTGGAATTCAGCATGGGATAGCGTTTCAGCGTTTTGACGATCGCTTCGATGATCAACGGGGTGAAGGTGATCTTCTCGCCTTCGCGTTTTTCGTATTCTTTTTTCACGCGTTCGCGCCAGAGCACGAGGTTGGTGACATCGGCTTCCGAGAAGCTGGTGACATGGGCGCTGGTAGCCTTGCTTTTGACCATATGGTCAGCGATCAGCCGGCGCATGCGATCCATCTCAATGATCTCCACGTTTCCGGCGTAGGAGGTGACGGGGGTGGTGGCGCGATCCTGAGCCGTTGGCAGGGTGGGTGCCACCGGCGTAGGGGCAACAGGTATCTGAGCCGGTTTGGCTGCTGGTGCAGCAGCGCTTATGTTTCCGCCATTGCGGCGGTGCAGATAATCGAGGATGTCCTGCTTGGTCAGTCGCCCTTCTGCACCAGTCCCGGGAATGGTCTCGAGTACGGAGAGCGGGATGCCCTCGCTGGCAGCGATGTTCATGACCAGCGGAGAATAAAAGCGGGCGCCCGTGGGGAGGTCTGCCGGCATGTGGGTCGGCTGGTAGGGGATGTCTGCATCGACGGCCGGGATGGGTTCCGGGGCACTGACGGGCTCGGCTAACCGAACTTCTTCAGGTATGACGGGTACCTCGGGTGCTTGCTGAACGGGTTCAGGTGCGGGGGATGCAACAGGCACTTCCACATCACCCGTGGTGCGGATGCGGGCGATGACAGCGCCAACGGGTACAACATCATTCTCGCTGAAGAGGGCTTCTTCGAGGATACCTTCTTCCGTCGAAGGGACTTCGCTGTCTACCTTATCCGTGGCAATGTCCATCAGGGTTTCATCCTGTTTCACGGGATCTCCCGGCTTTTTGTGCCAGCGCAGGATCGTCGCTTCCATGATGCTTTCACCCATTTTGGGCATTACTACCTCTTTGAGGGCCATATGCAGATCAGTTTACATCCGAACTCCGGATTTCATGCTACTTTGGTAAAGGTACTTATTTTTCGGGGTCTGTACAGTCATTCTGGAGCGATGCCGGCTCATTCGAGGATGAACTTACGCAGGGCATTCAGGCCATGCACGGCGGTGAGTTCGATGTTCCGCATCCGGTCGAACCGGAACTGGAATTGGCTGGCCGCGTCCCGGTCCTTTCCCGCCAGTCCAACCCAGACGGTGCCAACGGGTTTTTCCGCTGTCCCGCCGCCGGGGCCCATGATGCCCGAAGTGGCGATGGCAAAGTCACTGCCGGCAGCGATCCGCGCGCCCCTGGCCATCTCCAGGACCGTCTCCCGGCTCACAGCCCCATGCGCTTTGAGGGTTTCCGACCGCACGCCGAGCTGCGATTCCTTCATCGCATTGGAATAGCTGATGATGCCCCCCTGGAAACATTCGCTGATGCCGGGGATCGAGGTGAACAGATGTGCGATGTATCCGCCCGTGCAGCTTTCGGCAGTGGCGAGGGTCTGTCCGCGGGCCAGCAGCAGTTCTGCAACGACCTGGGGCAGCGTTTTATCGGCATCCACCACCATCACATCGGTGACCTGTTGTTTGAGCATATCGAATTCAGCCTCCAGTTCCGCTTCCAGTCCGAGCCGGTCGCCCATGGCGGTGAGGCGCAGTTTTACCATGCCGTAACCGGGCAGATAGGCCAGTTTGATGTTCTTGGGGAGCGTGGCCTCGAATTCGCTGATCCGTTCGGCGAGGAAGGATTCGCCGATGCCGGCGGTGAGCAGCGTACGGTGGAGGACCGGGCTTACATCGAACCGTTCCAGGAGTTTCGGGATGACATCGTGGGTCATCATACCCTTCATCTCGTGCGGAACACCGGGCATGCTGACAAAGATGCGTTCGTTCTTTTCGAACCACATTCCCGGGGCGGTGCCGCGTTTATTCTGGATGACGGTACAAACATCCGGAACATCCGCCTGGCGTAGGTTCCGGTCGATCATCGGACGCTTCAGCAAGTCGAAGATATGCCGCACATTGGCCTCTGCCTGTGGGTCGGTCACCATCTTCCCCCCGAAATACTGGCAGAGCAGGGGTTTAGTGATATCGTCCGCCGTCGGGCCCAGTCCGCCTGTGATCAGGATGATCTGGGAGTGGGCAGATTCCTGATCGAGTGCCTGCCAGATGTCTTCCCAGCGATCGCCCACCGCCACTCTTCTTTGTACCCAGATGCCAATTTTGTTGAGTTCCTGGGCCATCCAGGCACTGTTCGTATCGATGGTCTGTCCGATCAGGAGTTCATCGCCGATCGTGATGATGCTGGCCTCCGTTTTCTGCTGGCTCATGTTCCTGCAATTTTGGGTGGACGATCGTGGTTTGCCGGTTCAAAGGTACGACAAGTGACGCTGAGAGGGGAAGCCGTTATCTTCGCATCGACCGTCAACATCATAAAAGCAACCATGATCCGTCTGCATTATCTGTCCGTTTCACTAGCCTTGTGGGGATGTTCCTTTTTCGGTTTACAGGCGCAGGAGGCTGCAAAGTCCGTCAGTGTCGCAGTGGAGCGACTGTTGTCCGATCCCTCCATACGCTATGCGCAGCTGGGCGTGCATCTGGAAGAGGCAGGCAGTGGCAGGGTCCTGTACAGTCACGATGGCCGGGTCGGGTTGGTGCCGGCCAGTAGCCAGAAGGTGGTGACGGCTGCCACGGCCCTGGAACTGCTGGGCAAGGATCATCGGTTTGAAACCATCTTCGCACATGCCGGTGCTCCGAGAGACGGCGTTGTTGATGGACCGCTGGTTGTCATCGGCGATGGTGATCCAACGCTGGGGAGCGACCGATTCATGACGACGCGGGAACAGGCGGTTGTGACCGGTCTGACTGCGGCGTTGGACAAGGCCGGCATCCGTCAATTTCGGGGTGGCATCGAAGGCAGGATCGGTGCGGTGGAGCGGGCGACCATCCCGTCGGGGTGGATCTGGGAGGACATCGGCAACTATTACGGGGCCGGTCATGCCGCCCTCAACTGGCATGAGAACCGGTTCACACTCTGGCTGCGACCGGGTCGACAGCCCGGTGATCCGGTCACGGTGGAACGCACCGACCCATCGATGGAGGGTATCCGGTTCCACAATGAGTTGGTATCCGGTGCGGCGGGCAGCGGCGACAACGCCTGGCTGTTCATCC
>CANHUK010000157.1 GCA_947463755.1 Chitinophagaceae bacterium | reverse complement strand
TTCAAGGTCCTCCCGCTCATATTTATTTTCTGTCACGCAACAGGAACGAAGTCCCCTGCCTGTAATATGGCCAGTTCTTCGTAGTTCTTCCAGCGGAGGTTGACCAGTTCCTGTGCCAGCTCTATCAGTTTTTCGGCATCTTCCGGATGCGTGCGGGTCAGGACCTTGTACCGGAGTTCATGATAGGCATACTACCTCAAGGCCAGCAGGGTCTGTTGTGGGTTTGAACCGAAAGCGACACGGGCCATATATACATTTCCATACGAGATGGCCTGCATCGCCAGGTTCTTCTTGCCAACGCGTTTGCCGCCGGCCGCAAACTTGGCCGTCGCCGCCATCGGCGTCGCTTTCGAACTTTGTCCACCTGTGTTGGAGTACAGTTCCGTATCGAGTACGAGGATATTGATGTTCCGATCGCTGGCCTGCATATGGTCCAGAACGCCATTGCCGATATCATAAGCCCATCCATCGCCAGGTCGCCGATGTAGCGCTCCACTGCATGGATATCGACGGTATCATCGATGTGATTCCGGTTGCATCCGTTCTCGCAGAGTACAACACTTATACGCCCCATGGTGCCCGGAAATGGATTGTCGATCATGATCTGCTGGAAGGCCCGGTAATAGTCGCCAACCCGTGCGTGCGCCATCCGGGCCTGGATGTTTTCACCGGCCGGACAGGCGCTGTTGCAGGGCGGCAAAAGATCCATGTACACGGGCTGCCGGTGCCGATCGGGGCCGGTGCCTTCCGAGTGGCCCGTCAGGTCGATCGGTTTGGTGATATCTGCCTGGGGCATGGGAAACCCGGTTTTATCGCCTTTCAGTGTACATTCAAAAGTAGCCGGGTCGATTTTTAGGGTCTCTGACCGATTTCATCGGAGAGGATGATCTCCTTGGGCAAACTGTCCTCAATGGATCTGCTCACTCTACGTCCGCATCCCTTTCTTTCTTATTTTTAATACATGATCCGGCTGAAGCAAGAGGGTATCGAAGCGTCCATCCATCCATTGGGTGCGGAGCTCCGTCAATTGAGGGCGACGGACACCGGCCTCGATCATCTCTGGTCCGGCGATCCTGCCTGGTGGGGAAAGTTTTCGCCGGTACTTTTTCCGATCGTGGGCACCCTGCGCGACGATCACTATCAATATCGCGGTACGACCTACACGCTGCCGCGGCATGGTTTCGCCCGGGAGAAAGTTTTTCGGGCAGAAACCATCAGCGAGGCGGAAGCGCTGTTCACGCTGGAGGACAATGAATCCACCCGTGTTGTCTATCCCTTTCGGTTCGTTCTGCAGCTGCGCTATCTGATCGCCAACGGCCGGTTGACGGTGACCTATTCGGTCTTCAACCCTGATGATCAACCATTGTACTTTTCACTCGGCGCCCATCCCGCCTTCAGGGTACCGCTGCGCGAGGGACTTTCTTATGATGATTACCGGTTGACCTTCAGCCGGCCTGAGACGACGGGCAGGTGGACATTGTCGGACGGGTTGATCCGGGATGAGGCCGTACCCTTTCTGAATAATGAACAGCAGATCCTGCTGACGACCGAAACCTTCGCCCGGGATGCCATCGTTTTGAAGAACCTCCAATCGGATCACATAACAATCCAAAGTGACCGCGATCCGCACGGACTGCGCTTTGGGATCGAAGGCTGGCCGCATCTGGGCCTCTGGGCCGCACCGGGTGCACCTTTCGTGTGCATCGAACCCTGGCAGGGACATGCCGATACCGTGTCGCACGATGGCGAACTCACCCGGAAGCCGGGGATCGTCTGCCTGGAGCCCGGTGGCGAGTGGTCGAAAGCCTGGTGGGTGGAGCTGTTCTGATCTTATCTCGACAGCAGTCGGGGTCGCACATATTAAACACTTGCACATATGAAAAATCTGATGCTTTTACTGTCCGTTCTGGGGCTTATGGCCATGAATACCCTGCGTGATCAACCCACCGGTGCCTGGGTGCGGCAGGAAGGGAATATTACCCATACCCTGGTGATCATCGATGATTATTACAGCCTGAGCAGTTTTGATATTTCCGGGAAAAAGTTCATCCACACGGAAGGTGGCACCTGCAGCGTAGAAGCCGGATCAATGACCGGCACTGTGGAATATAATACCAGCGAACGCCAGAAAGTTGGCAGTGCTTATAAGACAGAATGGTCGATCAAAAAAGGAAAGTTGACCGTGGCCCTGGGCGGCAAAACGGCGGCATGGGAACGAACAGATGATGGTTCCGGTCCCCTGGCCGGCAACTGGCGCATCACGGGTCGCGACCAGGGTGGCAAAATGGTCGAGATCAAACCCGCCGCCCGGAAGACCATCAAGCTCCTCTCCGGAAAACGATTCCAGTGGGCTGCGATCAATACCGCCACGGGCGAATTCTTCGGGACCGGTGGAGGCACCTATACCTTCGAAAACGGGAAGTACACGGAATACATCGAATTTTTCTCACGCGACAGCAGCCGGGTCGGCATGAGCCTGAGCTTCGACGGCAAGGTGGAAGGCCGCAACTGGCATCACTCCGGCAAGAGTTCAAAGGGAGATCCGATCAGCGAGGTGTGGAGTCGATAAATTGGAAATAATTATTTCCATTATAATTTATTGAATGAAGAAGTGCTTGTTGCTATCTGTGGGTCTTTTCATGTTGTTCGGCGTGATCAGGGCTCAGTCGACTGATGTCGGAAATTGGATGATATATATTGGAAATCAGCGGTTTGCAAGCAAGTGGAACTGGTGGAACGAAGTACAATACCGCAATTACAACCTGGTTGGTGACCTGGAGCAGTTGCTGGTGCGTACCGGTATCGGCCGGAATCTAACGGAAGGGAATAACAATCTGTTACTTGGATATGCATTTATCCACAATGCGCCTTATACGCCGGGAAGTTCCGTGAAAAGTGTAACATCGGAGCATCGGATCTTCCAGCAGTTCATCACCCGGCAGTCATTCGGCCGTGTCTTTCTGCAACATCGCTATAGATTGGAGGAGCGATTTTTGACGGATCGATTCCGCGTCCGCTTCCGGTATTTTTTAGGGGCAAACATCCCGTTCAACAAGCCGAAGATGGAAAAGGGTGCCTGGTATCTGTCATTATACAATGAGGTATTCCTGCACTCAGACAAGGCGGTGTATGACCGCAACCGGGTATATGGTGCCCTGGGTTATCAGCTGCACCGGGATGTCAGGCTGGAGGTGGGGTTGATGTCGCAGATCCAGGAAACCAGGAGCCGGGGGCAGTGGCAGATCGCCTTGTTCAATAACCTCCCGTTCGACAGGTAGCAGACCTGCCGAGGATCATTCCATGAAATCGTCCAGTTCGCGGCGGTCCTTTTTCGTCGGACGACCGATCTTGCTGGGGCGCTTGCCTGTGTGGAATACAGCGGCCTGGAAGGAGATCATTTCCTGTTCTTCGGGTGGGGTGAGGTCTGTGTAGTGTTTCACCGCCTCGGAAAATTGCACCCGGTGGTCGAGCAGGGATTCCACCCGGATCACCCATTTCCGTGTATCGGTCCGCACTTCATAGGTATCTCCGACGTGCACGCTGCGGGAGGCCTTGACGGAAGTGCCTTCCAACTTCACCCGGCCCTTATCGCAGGCGTCCGCCGCGGCCGAGCGTGTCTTGAACAGCCGGATGGACCAGAGGTATTTGTCGATGCGAAGTTTTTCGGAGGCGGCCATGGGATGCTAACGTTCAGATATCAAAGGTAGCGAATCATTCCTGCCCCAAGTCCGGGCAAGCTTCGATGCGATGCCGTAACTTCCCAAAAAAAATCCTCATGCATTGTCTCATACGGATCCTGCTTGCGCTTCATGCACTCCTGATCACCGGCATCACGGTTGGACAGCCGGGTTCTTCCGATCCCTGGCTGCCAGATGGCAAGGCCAGGGTCGAATTCACCGAAAAAGGCATCGTTCAGATCAACGTGATGTCGGGCGCGGAGGAGGTGCTGGTATCCAGGTCACAGCTCGATCAACTGCAGGCCGGAATGGAGCCGGCGGCTTTTCGCTTCAGCCAGGACATGCAGCGGCTATTGGTTTTTACCAATACGGCCAGGGTGTGGAGGTATGAAACCCGGGGCGACTACCATGTCTTCGACCGGAAGACGGGCCGCTGGCGGCAACTGGGTAGCGGTTTATCTGCCCAGTCGCTGATGTTTGCCAAACTATCCCCTGACGGCCGACGCGCCGCTTATGTGAGCAATTATAATCTCTACGTAGAGGACCTGGCCGGTGGTGTGCCGAAGGCGCTGACGAAAGACGGGCATCGCCGGCTGATCAACGGCACTTTCGACTGGGTCTATGAAGAGGAGTTTGCCTGTCGGGATGGTTTCCGGTGGAGTCCGGATGGTCAGCGGATCGCTTTCTGGCAGGTGAATGCCGCCGGCACGCGCGATTTCCTGATGATGAACAATACCGATTCCATTTATTCCCGCGTGATCCCGGTGGAATATCCCAAGGTTGGGGAACCGCCATCTGCCGTGCGCATCGGGGTCGTGTCGGTGTCCGGCGGACCGGTGACATGGATGAAGATCCCCGGGGATCCCCGTCAGCACTATCTCCCGCGTATGGAATGGGTACCCGATGGCCGTCGGGTCATTGTCCAGCAACTGGACCGGAAACAGCAGCAGAGCAAACTCTTTGCCTGTGATGCCACAGTCGGAGGCGTGCAGCTTGTATTCTCGGAGCGTGACAGTGCCTGGGTTGATATCCTGCCCAACTGGGATGAAGGATACGCCTATGGCGGCTGGGATTGGCTCGAGGGTGGCCGCGCCTTTGTCTGGGCCAGTGAAACGGACGGCTGGCGGCATCTTTGGCGGGTGCCGATGGACGGATCGGCCCCACGCCTGATCACGCGCGGGGACTACGACCTGATCGACCTCGACCGGGTGGACGAGCGCAGCGGATATATTTATTTTTCGGCTTCGCCGGATGATGCCACGCGCCGATATCTCTACCGGATCCGGATCGATGGTGGAGGGCCCGCGGAGCGACTGACCCCCGAAGGTCAGCCGGGGACCCATGAATATGATATTGCGCCCGGTGGGGGGATAGCGATCCATCGCTTCACCAACCATCGCATTCCGGGGGTGAGCGAATGGGTCAGTATGCCGGACCACCGACCCTTGGGTGGCGGGAAGGGACCTGTCGCGGATGCGATCGCAAAACTGGCTTCCACACCCGATCCGTTGGAGTTCTTCCGGGTGAAGACGGCCGATGGCGTGGAGCTGGATGGTTGGATGGTAAAGCCTGCTGGATTTGATCCATCCAAAAAATATCCGGTCGTTTTCCATGTCTATTCCGAGCCCGCCTCGCAGACCGTGACCGATCGTTTCGGAACGGGCCGTAACCGGATCTATGAAGGAGACATGTCGAAGGATGGTTATATTTATATTTCGCTGGACA
>CANHUK010000156.1 GCA_947463755.1 Chitinophagaceae bacterium | reverse complement strand
TGCAAGAGGCTTCTTTGGAGGCCAATGCATCACATAACGACGTTGTTTTACTGGCAGATACCGGCTCCGGAAAGACCCTGGCTTTTTTACTTCCGGTTGCGCAATTACTGGATAAGACCAAGCCTGTTTGTCAGGCATTGATCGTCGTATCCACGCGTGAATTGGCATTGCAGATCGAACAGGTGTTCAGGAATATGGGCACCGGTTTCAAGATCACCTGTTGCTATGGCGGACACCTCCGGGAAACAGAGGAAAACAATCTGAAGCAGGCACCTGCGCTGATCGTTGGCACTCCGGGTAGACTGGCCGACCATCTCCGAAGAGGTAATATTGTCACCAGTGATATCGAGATCCTCGTGCTGGATGAATTTGATAAATCCCTCGAACAGGGTTTTGAAGCAGAAATGTCCTTCATCATTGCATCACTTCCTGCCCTGAAGAAACGCATCCTGACGTCTGCAACAGAAGCTGTTGAGATTCCCGATTTTGTTGGATTGAAAGATCCGGTGGAGCTCAATTTTCTGACCGGGAAGAAATCTGAGGCATTGGCCGTTCAAGTGGTTCGGAGTGATGATGCAGACAAATCAACTACCCTGTTCCATCTGATATGTACATTGGGTAATCGCTCTACCATTGTCTTTTGTAACCAACGGGAATTCGTTGAGCAGGTCAGCCATTTTCTCAAAGACAAGGGGATCCCAAATGTGTTTTATCACGGAGCCATGGAGCAGGATGAGCGCGACATTGCCCTGTGCAAATTCAGGAACGGCACGTCAAACTTATTGGTCACAACAGACCTTGCAGCCCGTGGATTGGACATTCCCAATATCCGTTACATTATCCATTATCAGCTGCCCAGTTCCCAGGAAGCTTATATTCATCGCAACGGCCGGACAGCCAGAATGGATGCCAGTGGAACTGCCATTTTGATACTGGCTCCGCACGAAACTGTTCCTCCATATATTGAGCCGGCGCCAACAGAAATTGAATTGGCCGCCAATGCACCCTTGCCGGAAAAACCAGGCTGGACAACTTTTTACATCAGCGCCGGAAAGAAGAACAAAGTGAATAAGATCGATATTGTAGGTTTTCTGACCAACAAGGGTCGTTTGAAAAAAGATGATATTGGATTGATCGAAGTCAAAGACTTTATCTCTTTTGTAGCCATTCGAAAAGCCAATGCAGGAACGGCGTTGCAAATGATCAAAGACGAGCGCATCAAGAACAAGAAGGTGAAGATCGATATTGCCAGGTGATGGTTAGATGGATCGGGGGGGTAATCCAAGGCAATGTCAGCCATATTTTTTTCGCTCTAAAGTGTCTTGATTTATGAAAAAATACATCGTTTATCTTGATTACAAAGATCTTACAAAATGTTAAATTTGAGTATGGATAGCTTCAAAATGGACAGGACCGCCTTCAAAGGGCAAACTCAGCAAGAAGCGGCCAATCATTCTGATTATTACAAAAAAATTTCCTGGCAGGAACGTTTAAAAATATCAGCATATCTCAATAGTGTAGCTTTCGACTACGATTTGAACAACCCGCCGAGAATGGACAAGACTAAATTTGCATCAAGATCCATTAGGGGATAATGGGAAATATTTTGAATAGTGATTTTCGGGACTTTATTTCATCTTTAAATAAAAATGATGTAAGGTACATGTTGGTGGGCGGGTATTCTGTAATACTTCATGGTTATCCCAGAACTACCGGCGATATGGATCTATGGGTTGATCGAACAGCTGAAAATTATACTAAAATTTCAGCCGCCTTCGATCTATTTGGAATGCCTGTATTTGACATGACAGCGCAAAATTTCCTCGAACATCCCATATGGGATGTATTTACATTTGGAATTCCTCCTGTAGCCATTGACCTCATGGTAAACATTGATGGGTTTAGTTTTGACGAAATCTATAAACGATCAGTCCTAATAAAGGAGGCGGATCTTGTAGTGCGCGTCATCCTCAAATCCGATTTAATCGCCTTGAAACAAAAAGCCAGTCGGCCAAAAGATTTTGACGATTTGGAGAATTTGAAATGAGTGGGTAAACTATGATCACAAATTGGTAGATGTGATCTACGATAACCTGCTCTAAGTACCCAAGACTGGATTACCTCCGGTGATCCAATACGTCTTACGGGGGGCTTACGAATAAATCAGTCCCGGCCCGCTAGGCGTGCCATGGGATTTTTCATTTGTCTGCTTTGTCAAGCAAGCTTGCCACGCCGCCAAATAAAAAATCCCGCACTTCGTGCGGGACTCATTTATTCGTGCCCAAGACTGGATTCGAACCAGCACGCCGTTTCCAGCGCTACCACCTCAAGGTAGTGCGTCTACCAATTTCGCCACCTGGGCATCCGTTGAGGAGTGCAAATATATAAAGAAAGCGGGAAATACAAGAAATTGCAGTCGAAAAATCAGTGGTGGACATGAGGAAATGGATCGTCATCTGCATGCTATTGATAAGTTCTGTCATGGAGTTGCAAGCACAGCAACCCTTGCGGGGGTGTACCGATCCCGCCGCCCGGAATTATGATACTTTGGCGCGCATCAATGATGGAAGCTGCCGGTATGCGCCGGAGAGGAAGGATCCGCATGGCTTGTTCCGCATGCCGGAAGGACTGGAAGAGCAATCCGGCATGGTCTGGTGGAACGGACTGCTATGGATACACAACGACGGCGGAGCTCGCCCTGAGCTACTGGGGATCGACAGCGCCGGCCAGTCGATCCGAAGAAAAGTTACCCTGCGTGGGGCGACCAACATCGACTGGGAAGATATGTCTCAGGACTCAGCATATCTCTACATCGCCGATGCCGGCAACAACGCCAGCGGGGCCCGCACAGACCTGTGCATCTACCGGATCCCAAAGAAAGCCATCGAAGGCGTTGACGGCGATATTGAGGTGAATGCCGAACGCATCGCGTTCAGGTTTGAGGATCAGCCACAGCCCCCGCTGGCATCGGCCCCCAACACCACGGACTTTGACGTGGAAGCCATGATCTGTCGCAACGGAAGCATCTTTCTGTTCACTAAACAATGGACATCCAGGCAGACGGCCCTTTATACGCTCCCGGCAGTTCCGGGTCAACAGGTGGCGCGAAAAATGGGAACCTTCGATGCCGGAGGACTCATCACCGGCGCGGCACTTTCTCCCGACGGGCAGACCCTGGCACTGACGGGCTATTCGCCCATGCTGAGCCGCTTCATCTGGCTCTTGTATGGTTTTCGGGAGGATGCCTTTTTCGACGGACACCGACGCATGATCCGACTCACGGGACCGGGGCAGACCGAATCCGCATGCTTCATGGATGCCGACCGGCTGCTGCTGGGCAGTGAAAGATTCAGGATGCTGCCGGAGCGGTTGGAATCCCTCTGGCTGGGCGACCTGCTGTCGCCGTACAGGAGAAGATTGCAGGTTCTGACCGGCCATTGATCAACCGATGGCACGGAGCAGGATCCGGAACGTCGTTCCCTTCCCGGGTTCCGACTGCCGCACGAGCAGCGAACCGCCATGATACTGCTCTACGATCCGTCGGGCCAGGGGTAACCCGAGTCCCCAGCCCCGCTTTTTGGTGGTGAAGCCCGGTTGAAAGATCCTCGCCAGGACAAAGGGAGCCATCCCCTTTCCGGAGTCCGTCACATCAATGAAGATCTGGTCGCCGGTTTGATGGATATGGATCCTGACCTCGCCCCTGCCCTCCATGGCATCCAGGGCATTGCGCAGCAGGTTTTCGATCACCCATTCGAACAACGGTGCCGACAGCTCCGCACGACAGTGCTCCAATCCGGAGGCGTCCACCTGAAAGCTCACTTTGGAAGAGGCCCGCTGCCGGATATAACCGACCACCTGATGCACGATCGGAATGAGGTCGGCCGGTTCGAGTTTCGGTGGGCTGCCGATCTTACTGAACCGATCCGACACCCGTTTCAATCGGCGGATATCCTGCTCCATTTCGCCCGGCAGCGACGGATCCGTAGGATCGATGCGCAGCATCTCCAGCCATCCTTCGAGGGCGGACAGCGGCGTCCCAAGCTGGTGTGCCGTCTCCTTCGCCATCCCCGCCCAGAGCCTGTCCTGGGCCGCCCGGTACCGCGATTTCAGCGAGATGAATATGAATATGAGAAAAATAGCGGCAATGACCAGCTGGACGAGGGGAAAATAACGCACCTGCGTTACAAGCATCGATTCCCCATAGTAATATTTGTTGAAACGCGTCGCCCCCGCATCGAGATAGGTGATGATGGGGGGATGTATGTTCCGGAAGGCCTCGAGTCGGTCGGACAGGTAGGCACTGTCTTTACGCACTTTTTCTTCGTTCAGGTTGTAGTGGTTTGTGATCCGATCCTGCTCGTCAGTTTCAATGACCGGGATACCCGACTGCCCGGCTACCACCAGGGTGGCGAAGAGGATGTCCTGCTCCGGCCCGGCCTGTGCGATGAAGTGCTGGGCCTGAGCCCATTGCTCCACCTTCTGCCGCTCCTCCGCCGCCAGGCGATCGGCCAGGTGCCTGGAGTAGAAGACACTCGCGATGATGAAAGTCACAGCCAGCACCGCCAGCCAGCCCCTGCCGCTGCGCAATCCCTGAAAGATGACATGCCCGAATCCTTCCATATCTGATAAATTTAAAGGTATTTTTGCCGGCCTGATGCATAAACCCGCGACGGACCATACCGAATCCCCGCCCTCAGTGGCCATTGTGATCCTGAATTACAACGGTCAGGGCTACCTGCAGCGGTTCCTGCCATCGGTCAAGGCTTCCACCTGGCCGAATCTGCAGATCATCGTGGCAGATAATGCATCAACGGATGGTTCGCTGACTTTCCTGCAGACACACTACCCGGACATCCGGATCATCCGGAACCCTTCCAATGAGGGGTTTGCCAGGGGATATAATACAGCGCTGCAACAGGTGGAGGCAGATGTTTTCGTCCTGCTGAATTCAGATGTGGAAGTACCTCCGGGGTGGATCGAACCTGTGATGGCAGTCATGGCAACAGATTTACGCATCGCTGCCTGCCAGCCGAAGATCCTCGACTGGAACCATCGTGAACGATTCGAATACGCCGGAGCCGCCGGTGGATGGATAGACACCTTTGGCTATCCCTTCTGCCGGGGCAGGATCTTCGATGTGTGCGAAAAGGACCAGGGCCAGTACGACAGTGTTCGACCCATCTTCTGGGCCAGCGGTGCGGCCATGTTCATCCGGTCTGATGTATTTCTCAGGGAAAAAGGGTTCGATCCGTTCTTCTTCGCCCATCAGGAGGAGATCGACCTCTGCTGGCGTATTCAGCTGTCGGGACTTAAGATCATGTCTTGCCCCGCGTCCGTCGTATATCACGTCGGGGGTGGTACATTGCCTCAGGGCAACCCCAGAAAAACCTTCCTGAATTTCCGCAATAACCTGATCATGCT
>CANHUK010000155.1 GCA_947463755.1 Chitinophagaceae bacterium | reverse complement strand
GTAGATGGTGTAGACTCTCGCCGCCTGAGCAGTCGTGGGCGTCCCGCTGATGGGACCATTGCGCGCATCGAAGTACAGGCCGGCCGGCAGGGCCCGATCGATCCGATAACCGGAAATAAGCCGGATCCGATGATTGGACTGATCCGCCACATATATGTTACCACTTGCATCGAGGCAAATTCCGGTGGGATAATTGAACACAGCGTTCGTGCCTGTGCCATCTGAAAAGCCCACACTTGCGACAGATCCGGCCACTGTGGAGACCATACCTGATGGCGTCACCTTACGGATCATATTGCCTAAATAATCAGCAACATATACATTCCCACTACCATCGACGGCTATGCCAGCAGGTCCGTTGAACTTCGCCCCGGTGCCAGTTCCATCCACTGAACCTTTAGAACTACCGGCCAGGGTTGTCACGACGCCAGCGGGTGTGATCTTTCTGATGCGGTGGCTCATCACGTCTGCCACGTATATATTTCCACTGACATCCACTGAAATACCGGCTGGCGAATTGAATGAAGCAGCCGCACCCGTGGCATCAGTATTCCCGGGAGCGCTGGTTCCGGCTAAAGTGCTCACCGTTGTGGTACCGGATACTGAAGTGATCTTACGGATGCGATTGTTGTATCTGTCCGCGATATAGATCGTTCCAGTTCCGTCCACGGCTACTCCACCCGGAGAATTAAATGTCGCTGACGTACCATCGGAAAAAGGTGTAAATGCACCAGTGCCTGCCAGCGTGGTCACCACGCCGGCCGGTGTGACCTTCCGGAGGCGGTGATTGCCCTGGTCCACCACAAGTATATCTCCACTGCCATCTACTGCAACTGAATAAGGATTGGCAAAGATCGCAGCGGTACCTGTTCCATCAGCAAATCCTGTAGCCCCGCTGCCCGCCAGCGTACTCACCGAAATGCTGCCGGAAGTATTGGTGATCTTCCGGATTCGTCTGTTTGCAAAATCGGCTACGTACAAGACACCGCTTCCATCCATGGCGACACCCGTAGGAAAAGAAAACCGGGCTATCGTACCTGTTCCATCAACAAAGGCTGGTTGATCGCTGCCTGCAAGGGTACTCACCTGCACCTTGTCGGGTGCCCCTCCGGTACTCGACAAGGTGATGCTGACCGGAGTTCCGACGACCAGCGTTTGTGTCGGAGATGCATAGCTGATCACGACCGGATTCTGCAGTGTAGTGAAACTCTGCTCAGTCCCATAGGCTGTGCCGGCCGCCGTCGTGGCATAGGCCCTGACATAGTATGTCGTGTTCGGCGTCAGTCCCGTAAGGCTGCTGGTAAAACTCCCCGTACCACTGCCATCCGTTGTCTTCGAGCCTGAAATGGTGGGACCGGATGTCGTTCCGTATGCCACACCGCGGGCCGTCACGGCACTGCCGCCGTCGGAGGTTATACTCCCCCCGGTGGTTGCACCGGTGCTCGTAATGGAAGAAGCCGCCGTCGTCGTCAGCGTCGGGAGATCCGCGATGGTCAGGTTCAGTGTGGCGGAGGAAGAACCATAATGATTGTAGGCCGTTACTGTGTAATTCGTAGGAGAAGTCGGCTCATCCGGTATCCCACTGATCACACCCGTTCCGAGGTCCATACTCAAATATGTGGGCAAGGAGGGAGAAACCTGGTACCCCGACATCTCGATCTTCCGGATGCGGTTGTTGGAAAAATCACAGGCATAAAGCAACGCACGCGATGGATCGAAAACCATGCCCTGCAGGGTGTTGAAAGTGGCGGACGTTCCGATGTTGTTACTGGAACCTGTAGTGCCGGTGGTCGATCCTGCCAGGGTCGTCACCGCATTGGTCGATGCCAGGCTGATGCGGCGGATGCGATGCCCCGACTGTTCCGATACCACGAGGTTGCCCTCACCGTCGATCTCGATCCCATAGGGTTGATTGAGGGTGGCAGACGTGCCGGTGGCATTGTCCGAACCTCCCGCTGTACCGCTCCCCGCCAGGGTAGTAACGGTGCTGGTGGACAGGTTCAGCATCCTCACCCGATGGTTGCCTAGATCAGCGATATAGACCGTTGTCCCGTTCCCGCTCACCGCCACTTGCACCGGCTGATTAAAGGTAGCATTCGACACCGCCTGTCCGGTGGTACCGTTGGCGAAGGTGGTTCCCCCGGTGCCCGCCACCGTGGTCACCTGACCGGCCGTGGCCGTGACTCCGCTGGTACTGCTGAGGGTGATCCGTCGGATGCGATGATTGCTCCGGTCAGCCACGTAGAGATAATGCGTGGCGCCACTGTTATCGTAAAAAATGCCTTCCGGCTGATTGAATTGTGCGGAAGTACCGGTGGTCGCATGGTCGGCAAAGGCGGCCGTACCAGTTCCGGCGAAAGTCGTCACCGCATATGGAGAGGTCAGGCTGATACGCCGGATCACATCGTTCTCCTTGTCGGCCACATAGAGGCAGGAACCGTCCGGATGAACGACAATATCCGTAGGATAGTTGAAACTGGCAGCGGTTCCGTTTCCATTCAATAATCGACCATAAAAAGAGAACTCATATCCGTCACCCGCAATCGTGGTGACCACCCCTCCGGGCGTTATCTTCCGGATCCTGTGATTGTAAGTATCTGCCACATACAGATTACCGTCGCTGTCAATGGTCACCCCCACCGGCCGGTTGAACTGGGCGGATGTGCCCGTGTTATTGGTAAACCCCTGTGTCGATCCTGCCAGGGTGGTAACATTCCGGTAGATTCCTGCAGGCACCGTGCCCCCGCTGTTGGTGGGACTTAACGAGGCGGCAACATTTAGGACCAGCACCTGCGGCGTAGTGTAGGAAATATTAGGTGCCGTCTGCGCGAAAATTGAACTATTTCCGGTGAAGGTCAGGCAGCCCAGAAAAAAAATGCGAAAAGCAGAATGGAACACCTTGAAACGGGAGCGGGAAATCATGTGGATGGTTTGAATTTTTGCTGACGATGCCTGTTATCCTGTACAGACACAGGGGAAAGCAGGATTTCCCCAGATACAGCAAAAAAACACTCACCACCCCGTTCACCCAAAACGGAGTTGTCACATTCTTGTATGAAAAAAAGGCGACAGCAATTGAAGATCAATTACTTAAAAGAAAAGATCCCAGGCCGGAGCGGATGATTGTCACAATATTTCCGCGATCCAAACGGCAGAAATCGACCACGTTGAAAAAAATATGACACGGGTTGAAGATTCCTATCATCCGGATTGGTATCCGTTCGACGGGCGTAACCTCTTCTGCTTATCCGTTTTTTGCCCCCAGACGCTCCCGGTAGTAACCGGGATTGACACCCGTCACCTGCTCAAAGACACGATAGAAATGCTGCCGGGAACTGAAACCGCATCGTTCAGCCAACTCACCAAAGGTGATCTCCCGTGATGCCGGGTCCTCCATCAACCGGGTAGCTTCCGCGATCCGGAATCGGTTCAACATCGCGTTGAAGCCATCCTCCCCCTCCGCTTTCAATACCTCCGGCAATTTCCGGACACTGATCCCCGTCCGCTCTGCCAGGTCCTCCACTTTCAACCGCGGACGGAGGTAAAGTTTTTCGTGCTGCAGGATGTACAGGATCCGATCGTAATCGGTGTCCAGATCATCCAACGGCAGCGTACCTCCGTGTCTGGCAGCATTCGTGTCACCCTCCGCACCCGATGTCGGTCGCTCCGACTCCCCGGCAGGCGGATACAAATCCCCTGTCGATCCCGGGGTCATCATCCGATCCCTGTCCGTCTGATATCGTGCGATCTGGGCCTCAAAGGAGCGATTCCGCTCCGCCAGCACCCGCCGCTGACGTCGATAAAGGAGGAACAGGGCCGTCATGGCCACGGTGAGGCATGCGAGGAGACCGATCAGCCATTGACGAGCGTTCAGTTTGGTGCGGAGCAGGATGATCTCTCTTTCCCGACCCAGCATGTTGTACTGCATGTCCACTTCGGCGACCTGGGCTTTTTTCGAGATGCCCGCAATCGAATCTTCACGCCGGCGGATATCATTGGAGACCGCAATGACCGAATCGATATCGCGAAGCTTCTCCGCCGCCTTCAGTTCTTCCTTCCTCAACCAAAGGGCCAGGGTGGCCTGTCCCATCGAATCCGCCATCCCGCGTGCACGCGCCAGATACATCCGCCAGGTCTTGTTATCATTGGACGCCTCCGCGAGGTAAGCATACCCGCTCAGCACCCTGGGTATGCCATCACGGAATTGATGACGCTCACAAAGGACCATCACGGTGTCGTATATGCGACGGGCTTCTGAATATTGACGCTGATCGAAATGCACGTTGGCCTTATTGAACAGTCCTATGACATATTGAAATCGATACCTGGGATTCAGGGTCAGCTTCAGGGCGATGTCGTAATAATATTGCGCACTGTCCGGATTTGAATAGCGGTACAGGATCCCGATGTTCGAATAGGCGGAACAGAGCCGACCAGAGTCCTGAAGCCCCATCGACAGGGCGGCAGATCTGCGATAGCTCGCCATGGCCTTGTCGACCTCCCCAAGATCGGCATAATTGTTTCCAATGATGTTGCAGGCTTCCGCCGTCTTCTTGACATTACCTTCCCGCTCATACATCTGCAGCGCTTCGGTCATCATCGAATGTGCACCGGGCAGATCACCCAGATGCTGCAACTGCCGGGCGGTTGCATCCAATGCCGCCGTGACCTCGGCGGGCCGACCCTTGCGTCGGTAGATGGCCAGGGAGCGCGCGGCGAACGACCGGGCTGCGGAGAATCGCTGCTCGCTTTCCTTCCATAGGCACATGTCCATCAGCACGCCGGCAAGGGCCAGGGAATCTTCCTCGACGAGCGCCAGATCCATGCCTTGCAACATCACCGAAAACCCAGAATCAGGCAATTCCTTCCGGCGCAGAAGCTCGGCCCGGGCGTTGGTCAGCGCTATACGTACCGCGACCGGCGATTTGCGCTTCGAAAGGCTGTCGGAGATCTTTTCCAGCCTGCGGGATACCTCGGCAGTATCGGGCAGGTCAGCCAATGATTTCAGAGACTGGATGGTCGCCTCGGCGGCCGGTGATGATGAACCGCCGCGATCCCGGCAACCGGTGACCAGCAGGATGGACGCCAAACAAGAGAGCGCGGCATGGAATAAGTAGTGTCGAACGGGCATAAAACAGGTGGCTATAATTCAAAAATGCAAGTTCCGTCCTGAAGATATGCCACGAGCATGAAATTTCGCTATTTCGGACCCTGGCGGTAAAGCCTCCGCCCCGCATAGGCGGCCCCCGCTGCCAGCAGCAGCGAGAGCCCCCCGTCGACGGGTACCGTACCGTCCCCGTCTGCAGGATCGTCCTGGGAGAAGGCGTTCAGATTCAATATGAGCAGGAGTATGGTGATGAACTTTTTCATGTTGACCGCGAAGTTTTGAAGCCGCGAAGGGCTTTATTCATGGATAAGTTGAAGT